>NZ_JBSGEZ010000024.1:0-99142 GCF_053603155.1 Nocardia sp. NPDC004260
AGGGCGACATCGACCGAAACACCTACAAGATTGAGATCGACGTCACCATCAACACCAGTTGACACCAGCCCGACCAGCCTATGTGAGCGGCATTGACGCTAGAACTCGACAGGGCGATGCACTTCCCCGTCCGATGGTTCTGGACACCTCACGAAGAGGTCAGGTCTTCGTAGGGACGCGATACATTTGTCGCGGATTCGTGAGTTCCTCTGTCCCACTCGAACGCGGGCGCGACCATGACCTACATCGCGGCGGCCGTGTTCGCGACACAGCTGCGCGACAGGTCACACCCGCACTCGGTCGGTGAAGGCGAGCGCGCCGCCGAAGCCGGTCAGCGCGACCCCGGCGAAGCTGTCGACGGCGATCTGTGCTCGTCTGCGGCGCAGGACAGCGTGGAGGCGCGTTGCGGTACCGACGAATAGCATCCACCAAGCGAAACCGATGGCTATGTCGAGTACGCCGAGTAGCAGGACTTGTGGTGTTACCGGGTTCGCCGGGGCGAGGAACTGCGGCAGCACCGCGACGAAGAACAGCGCCGCTTTGGGATTCAATACGTTCGCGGTGAACGCCTGGGCGAAGACCTGTCGCCCCGCTACGGATGCCGGTGGCGACACACTGGATGCCCGCGC
This sequence comes from Nocardia sp. NPDC004260, assembly GCF_053603155.1. Classification (NCBI taxonomy): domain Bacteria; kingdom Bacillati; phylum Actinomycetota; class Actinomycetes; order Mycobacteriales; family Nocardiaceae; genus Nocardia; species Nocardia sp. NPDC004260. The sequence continues at coordinate 630 of NZ_JBSGEZ010000024.1, forward strand.
GACGTCCCAGTGACGCCAGCCGCGGTACCCATCGCGCAATGCGCGCACGCCCAGGACGACGAGATATACCCCGCCAGCCAGTTTCACCACTGTGAACGCCTCGGCGCTGGTCGCCAATATCGCCGACAGCCCGGCCGCGGCGGCCGCCATATGCACGATCAAGCCGCATTGAACGCCCACCGACGCGCAGATACCCGCAGCCCGCGAGCGCGAGGCATGTCGCAAGACCAGAAGCCAATCGGGACCAGGAATCACATAGGCCAGCAGCACCGCACCCACGAAACCCCACACAAGACCAACATCCATCCCAAGTCTCCCGGGCTCCTCGACAGCAACCTCCCCGGGCAGCCTAGGAGAAACGACCTCGTCACGCAGCTCTCGAGCCCGGCGACGTCAGGAAGGATCCGCCGCGACAAGGGACAACGTCCGCCGGATGGAGGGCAAAGGTTGCACAGTGCCTTGCAGGTATGCGTACGGTCCCGCGAAAACCGTTGGAAACTGGAAGGATCAGCGCAATGATTCTCGTGACAGGAGCGACCGGCAATGTCGGCGCTGAAGTTGTGCAAGCCCTGGCCGCGGCGGGCGAGCCGGTGCGCGCGCTGGTGCGCGATCCGCAGCGTGCGGTCGTACCCCCGGAAGCGGAAGCCGTGGCGGGCGACCTCACGTCTCCAGAGACCCTGAGTTTCGACGGGGTACGTGCGTTGTTCCTGCTGCCCGGTTATCCAGCGGTCGCGCAGGCGGCCGCGAAGGCGGGCGTCGAACACATCGTGCAACTGTCGGGTGTTTCCGCGGGCACCGGCGACACATCCAATGCCGTCACCCGCTATATGATGGCCTCCGAGCAGGAAGTCACCGAATACGCTGCGGCATGGACCATTCTGCGCCCCTGCGCCTTCGCATCCAACGCCCTGCGCTGGCTCCCCCAGCTGCGCGAAGGAGACGTGATTCGCGCTCCGTTCCCCGGGGTGCGCACGGCCGCTCTGGATCCGCAGGACATCGGCGCGGTAGCTGCCACCGTACTGCGGGACAACAGTCATCACGGCGAAATCCTCTGGCCTACGGGGCCGGAGCCGCTCACACCCGCGGAGCAGGTCGCGATCCTGGCCGAGGCCGTCGGCCGCGATCTCATCTGTCAGGGCCTCGGCGACGAGGAGGCCCGCGCCGACATGCTCCGCACCACCCCCGTCGAGTATGTGGACGCCTTCTTCGACTTCTACGTGAACGGAGCCATCGACGAATCCATTGTCCGAGCGACGGTAGAAGAGGTCATCGGCCGCGCGCCACGGACGTTCGGTCAGTGGGCCACGGCCCACGCGGACGCCTTCCGGTGATCATCCGCGCAGGATCACCCCCGATCGAAGGTACTGGGAGGGGCGTGCCGCGACCGGGCGCGACGGCTCCGTGCCGCATTCGCCCCGTGGCGGATCAGTCGAGGTTCAGCAGCATTCCGGTTTCCGGGTCGTACCAACGGCACGCTTCGGGTGGCAGGTACAGATCGGAGGGGTCGCCCTCGGCGGCACGAAAGCTCGGCGGCGCTTGAACTTTCACGGTCTGACCGCCGACGCGGGTGGTGAGCAGGGTCGAGGAGCCGAGTGGCTCCAGCACTTCGAGTTCACCGCGCACGGTCGCGTCCGCGGGGCCTTCGCGCACCACGATGGCCTCGGGGCGGATACCGAGCCGGAGGGTGCCACCCTCGAACGACGACAGCGCCGCGGGCACGGCGAGTGATTGCCCGCCCAGGTCGATCCGCGGTCCGTCCTGCGCCGCGGAGACCACGCCGGTGAGGAAGTTCATCGGCGGGCTGCCGAGGAAACCGCCGACGAATTCCGTCGCCGGGTCGTCGTAGACCTCGGTCGGCGGGCCGCACTGGACGATCGATCCGTCCCGCATCACGGCGACACGGTTGCCCAGCGACAGCGCCTCGACCTGGTCATGGGTGACGTAGACGGTCGTGGTGCCGAGTTCCGCGACGAGTCGTTTCAGCTCGGCCCGGAACGACAGCCGCAGCAGCGCGTCCAGGTTGGACAGCGGCTCGTCCATGAGCAGCACGTCGGCGTCCATCACGATGGCCCGCGCGACCGCGACACGCTGGCGCTGCCCGCCGGACAGCCGCGCCGGGTAGCGGTCCAGGTACGGGGTGAGTTGCAGCAGGTCCGCGGCCCAGGCGACTTTGCGCCGGATCTCCTCGGCCGGTACACCGTGCACGCGCAGGCCGAAGCCGATATTGTCGGCGACCTTCTTGTTGGGGAAGACCGCGTAGGACTGGAAGACCATCGACAGGTTGCGCCGCCGAGGTTCGAGGTAGGTGACGTCCTTGCCGCCGATCACGATCTGCCCCGAGTCCGGCAGCTCCAACCCGGCGATCATGCGCAGCAAGGTCGTCTTGCCGCAGCCGGAAGGCCCCAACAGCACCATGAACTCGCCGTCGGCGATCTCCAGCGAAACCTCGTCGGTAGCACGCGCCGTGCCGCCGGGATAGGTCTTCACCAGATCCCGGACAATCACCTCGGCCATCAGCGAACCCCTGTCATCTGAGCGTCGTCCCCCACATGTTCACCAGGTAGCGCCGCATCACGAAGATGAACACCAGCGCCGGGATGATCAGCGCGAAGCCACCGGCGAAGCGGTACGCGGTCGACGCCTCACCCAGCGCCGTGAGCACCTGCGCGGGCAGCGTGCGGTGCCCGAGCGTCACGATCGTCGCGCCGAGGATCTCGTTCCACGACAGGACGAATGTGAAGATCGATGACGCGGCCAGACCCGGCAGCGCGAGCGGCACCACGACCCGGCGCGCGGCCTGCCATCGAGTGCACCCGAAGACCCGGGCCGCCTCCTCCAGATCCGGCGGCACCGCGACGAAGATGCTCGCCGTGATGAGCACGGTGGTCGGCAATGCGAGCGTGGTGTGCACCAATGTCACGGCGAACACCGTGTCGTACACATCGATTCGCAGGAATACCGTGGCCAGCGGCACCGAGAGCACCACGATCGGCAGCGCTCGCACGAAGAGAATGAAGACCTGGTAGGTGTCTTTGCCGCGAAAAGCATGGCGGGCCAGCGCGTATCCCGCGGGCGCGCCGATCACCAGCGACCAGAACACCGTGCACAGGCCGACGAGCACCGAGTTGCCCAGTGCGGCGACGGTCCCGGTGGCGCGGAAGAAAGACACCAGGGTGTCGGTGGAGAATTCCTTCGGGATGAGTGGCTTCGGGAACTCGTTGAGCGCCGCGCGGGAGGACAACGCGGCGAGTCCGATGAGCACGATCGGCAGCGCCATGAACAGACTTACAGCAGTGCAGGCCGCCTGCACCCCCACCGCGCGCAGGCGGCGCCTGCGCAGGGGTGCGCGGTCGATGGGTGGCAGCACGCGCCGCGACGGCGCCTCGGCCGAGTTCATCGCGCTCCTCGCCTCCTGCGCGTGCGCCCGCGGCCCTCCGCCGCACGAGCGCGACTCATCGGGCCTGCTCCGGCTGCCGGACCGCACGCAGGTAGAACACCGCGGTAGCGAGCGAGATCGCCAGCACGATCAGCGAGACAGCGCTGGCGACCGCGGGGTTCTGCAGATTCGCGTACCACTCGTAGGTCTCGCCGACCAGCAGCGGAAAGTCCCGGCCGGTCAATGCCTGCGCCACGGCGAAAGCCTGCAGCGCGAGGATGGTCCGCAAGATCAGCGCCACTTGCAAGCTCGGGCCGAGCAGCGGCAGCGTCACATGCCGCAGCCGCTGCCAGAGGTTCGCTCCGAACACCTGCGCGGCCTCGTCGTAGTCGCGCGGGACCATCTGCACGCCCGCCACCACGATGACGAACACCAGTGACGTCGCGCGCCAGATCTCGGCGACCACCACGGCGAGCAGCATGGTGCCCGCGTTCCGGTAGCTGAGCCACTGCACGCCGTCGTCGGAGAGCCCGATGCCGACCAGCAGCGAGTTCAGGTAGCCGCGGTTGTCGAAGATGGACAGCCATACCAGGCCCGCGGCCAGTTCGGAGATCGCCAGCGGCAGGCACCACAGGTAGAAGTGGCCGCCGGCGAATCGCGGCCGGGCCTGCATGAGCAGCGCCATGGCGACGGCGAGCACCAGTTGGACCGGCACGACGATCGCGATCAGCAGGAGGGTGTTGCGCAGCGCGGGGAGGACGTAGGGATCGTCGAACAGCCGGTCCCAGTTGGCGAGGGTGAATCCGTCGCCGCCACGGAACGCCTCGAGCACGGCCTGCACGAGCGGCCAGCCGAACAGGGCCGACATCAGGACGATCGACGGCAGCAGCAGGATCCACGGGGAGCGTAGACGCGACATCATGGCTCATCCCACCCGGCAGAGCTCTGCGGCCGGGTCGGGCGCCCAGCACGGCACTTTCAGCTCGTCGAGGATGCCTTGCAGCACCCGGGCCTGCTGATCCAGCGTGGAACGGATATCCGCCCCGTCGAGCACGATCGAACGGAAGCTGTCTTTGAAGACCTTGCTCACCTCACCTTCACGCTGGCCCAGACCCACCGGCGGCAACGAGAGAATGGCGCCGGGCGCCTCCCGCTGCTTGCGCACCGCGTCCGCCTCGAGCTGGACGGCCGGTGGCAGGTCGGTAGGGATCGCCGTGTCGACCGCCGGGAAGAAGCCGTTGGAACGAAGCAGTCGCAGTTGGGTTTCCGGGCGGGTGAGCGTGCTGATCGTCCGCTGCGCGAGTTCGGGATCCGTACTGCCCTTCGGGATCGCGAGCCCGGCGATCACGGCCATGTAGCCGAGTCCGTGTGCGCCCCGCGGCGCCGGAAGCATCCGCCAGTCGCGCGGGTCGCGCTCGGGCGCGTGGACCAGGCGCACGACGTGGTCCCACGCCATCCGCGCCTCGCCGCTGTCGAGCGGCTCCTGCATGAAGTCGAAATTCGTGCTCGACTGGACGCAGTTGGCCCACAGCTCACGCAAGTACTGCCACGCCGTCACGGCCTCGTTCGAGCGGAACGTGGTGATCTGGCCGCCGGTGAACGAGGGCAGCAGGAAGCCCTGGACGAACCGGTGCAGCAGGCCCTTGGGGCCCGCGGGCAGGCCGAGCACGGGGCGATTGCCATTGGCGCGGCGCGCGGCGACGGCCCAGTCGAGGAACTGGTCATAGGTCAGCGACGCGGCGTCGACTCCGGGCGGCAGGTGTTCGAGCGCGTCCGCGTGCGCGGCGAGGACGTAACTCGCCGTGGCCCATGGGATGTACCACGTGCGGTCGGTGCCGATCTTCGCGAGTTCCAGGTATTCCGCCGACCAGCCGCGGGCGCCGAAGTCGGCGAGCAAACCGGTGAGGTCGTCCAGGTAGCCGTCCGCGAGCGGAGCGAGGTCGCCGTGCAGACCGCCGAGCAGACCGATCTTGGTCGCGCCCGCGTCGACCTGGCTGCGCACCTGGCTCGCGAACGGGCTCTCCTCGATGGTCACGTAGCCGACGCCGGGCGCGGCGGCGGCCAGCAGGGTACGGAACCGCTCGGCCTCGTCGGCGGGACGGAACTGGGTGGACAGGAAGATCATGCCGCCGTTGCCGCTGGTCGCGAATCCGGTACAGGCCGCGGCGGACAGGGCCGCCGCACCGGAGCCCACCGCGCGCAGGAACGATCTGCGCGTCGAACCGGATACCGGCATGCATGGCTCCTGCTAGGGCACAACGGGTTTCAAGCTTTTGTCAGGTTGGTTAACATAAGTGCGCTGAGAGATATTGTCAATATGCCCGCGACACCATCCAGCCCCACTTCGCCAGGACATGTGCTCGCCCTGCTGCGCGCCACCGGGCCGCTGACCCGGCTCGAGCTGCAGGAACTCGCGGGGTTGTCGCGGGTGACGTTGACCGAGCGGCTGGAGGCGCTGCGCGGTCTCGGGCTCGTCCGCCACGCGGGGCACAAGGAATCGAGCGGAGGACGACGCGCCGAAATGCTCGAGGTCGATGACACCGGAAGCACCGCGCTCGTCGCCGATCTCGGACAGAGCCATGCCACGCTGGCCGTGGTCGACCTGCGCGGGACGGTGTTCGCGAGAGAGGACCGGCGGCTCCCCCTGCGGCACAGCCCGGCGCAGGTCGTGCCGATGCTGCTCGACACGGGACGGAAGCTGTTGCGGCGGACCGGGCGAGCGGAGAGCTTGTGCGCGATCGGCCTGTCGGTGCCGGGCCAGATCGACCACGACAGCGGAGTGACCGTCGCGCCGCCGACCATGCCGGACTGGAACGGCGCCGCGCTGCGCGAACCGTTCGCCGACGCGCTCGGTGTCCCGGTGCTGCTGGAGAACGACGCGAATGCTCTGGCATTCGGCGACTTCCGCGCGCTGGACCGTCCCGCCGCGACCCTCGTCGGCGTGAAGGTGGGGACCGGAATCGGTGCGGGCGTGGTGATCTCCGGACGCGTGCACCGTGGCGTGAGCGGCTCGGCGGGCGAGATCGGGCACCTGCGGATCGAGGGCAGCCGACAGCTCTGCAGCTGCGGCCGCCGTGGGTGTGTGGCGGCGGGCGCGGGCGGGCAGGCGCTGGCCCGGGACCTGGGCGTCCGCACGACGGCCGACGTGGTCCGGCTGGTCGGCGACGGCAGCCCAGAGGCGATTCGCTCGACCGAGCGAGCCGGGCGCCTGGTCGGGACCGTGCTCGCGACGATGGTGTCGATCGTGAATCCGGCCCATGTCCGCGTCGGCGGGGCGATCGGGGTGCTGCCGCCGTTTCTCGAGGGGGTGCGGCGCGGCGTCGAGTCGAACGCGCACCCGAGCGCGTTGCGCGATCTCGACCTCGGCCCCTCGCGGCTCGGTGAGAACGGCGCGTTCGTGGGGCTGGCGGGTCTGGTCGCGGACGAGATGTTGTCCCCGGCGACCGTGGACGCGATGGTCGCCGCGCGACAGGAGGTCTGATCTGCTGCGAGCCTTTCCCGGTGTATGTGCTCGGCACGGCGGTAGCGAAGCCGTGCCCGGCAGTTGGTTCGGGGTGGTGGCGAAGGCGGTCGATTCAGAGGTTGCCGGGCTGTCGCCCCCGAAACACCCGGTTGTCCGTATCGGGCCGTACATCGCAGATGGCATGCCGCGCCAGCCATTGCGGAGGCGGGTAGCTACCGTTAGGTTCATTCCATGAGTTCCGCCTTTCCGCATTTGCTGTCGCCGATCGCGCTGGGGAGGGTGAAACTCCGCAACCGAGTTGTCATGGGCTCCATGCACACCGGGCTGGAAGATCGGGCCTGGCACATCGACCGGCTGGCCGCGTTCTTCGCCGAACGCGCACGCGGCGGCGTGGGGCTGATCGTCACCGGCGGCTACTCCCCCAGCCGCGACGGATGGCTGTGGCCGTTCGCGTGCGCGATGCTCGACGAGACCGACGCCGAGCGGCACCGCGTGATCACCGACGCCGTTCACGAAGCGGGGGGCAAGATCGCGCTGCAGATCCTGCACGGGGGGCGCGATTCGAACATCCCCACCAATCTGGCGCCCTCGGCGGTGGCGTCGCCGCTCACCGCGTTCGAACCGCGGGCGTTCACCGAGCAGGAGATCGAGACCACGATCGCCGATCACGTGCGCTGCGCGCGGTTGGCGCTACTGGCCGGATACGACGGCGTCGAGATCATGGGCGGCGAAGGCTTTCTGATCAACCAGTTCCTCGCGCCGCGCACCAACACCCGGACCGATCGCTGGGGCGGATCGGCGGCGAACCGGCGGCGGTTCCCGGTCGAGGTCGCCGCTCGGACCAGGGCCGCCGTCGGCGACGACCTACTCATCATGTTCAGGATGTCGCTGGCCGAGTTCGTCGAGGACGGGCAGACCTACGCCGAGATCATCGACTTGGCGAAGGAACTCGAAGCCGCCGGAGTCGACGTCATCAACACCGATATCGGCTGGCACGAGTCGCGGGTGCCGACGATCGTCACCTCGGTGCCACGGGCCGCGTTCGTCGGATACACCGCGGCGCTCAAGGAACATGTCTCGATTCCGGTGTGCGCGTCGAACCGGATCAACATGCCCGAGGTCGCCGAGCAGATCCTCGAGCGCGGCGAGGCGGACCTCATCTCGCTGGCCCGCCCGCTGCTGGCCGATCCGGAATGGGTGAACAAGGCCGCCGGATCGCGGGTGGACGAGATCAACACCTGCATCGCCTGCAACCAGGCCTGCCTGGACCACACCTTCACCCGGCAGACCGTGTCCTGCCTGGTGAATCCCCGCGCGTGCCACGAGACGCTGCTGCAACTGCTGCCCACCAGGCGGGCCAAGCGCGTCGCCGTCGTCGGCGCCGGTCCCGCCGGGTTGTCGGCCGCGATCGGACTGGCCGAGCGCGGGCACCAGGTGGAACTGTTCGAAGCCGAGGACCGGATCGGCGGACAGTTCGACCTCGCCCGCCGCATCCCCGGCAAGGAGGAGTTCGACGAGACGATCCGGTATTACCGGCGCAAACTCGAACTCACCGGCGTCACCGTGCATCTGAATGCCCTGGCCACCGCCGACCAACTCGCCGCGGGTGGCTGGGACGAGGTGGTGCTGGCCACGGGCGTACGCCCTCGAATTCCCGAGATCCCGGGCATCGATCACCCCATGGTGCTGTCCTATCCGGAACTGATCCGGCAGGAGAAGCCCGTGGGCAACCGGGTGGCCGTCATCGGCGCGGGCGGAATCGGTTTCGACGTCGGCGAGTTCTTGACCGCGGTCCACCAAGTTCCGCTCGCGCTCGACGAATGGCGCGACGAGTGGGGTGTCACCGACGACATCCACGCTCGCGGCCAATTGCGTACCCCTCGGCCTGCCAGGGCGATCCGGGAAGTGACCTTGCTGCAACGCAAGTCGGGGCCGTTCGGACTGACCTTGGGTAAGACGACCGGCTGGATCCACCGCGCCGCGCTCGACGCGCGCGGGGTCCAGCAGATCGGCGGGGTCAACTACGAACGGATCGACGATCGCGGACTGCATATCAGCTTCGGTCCGCAGCGGCAGGCGCCGCGAGTGATCGAAGTGGACAACGTGGTGGTGTGCGCGGGCCAGGAATCGGTCCGCGACCTGCACGGCCAGCTCGAATCGCGTGGCGTGCGGGTGCATCTTATCGGCGGCGCCGACGAAGCGAAGGAGCTCGACGCCAAGCGCGCCATCCAGCAGGGCACCCAGCTCGCGGCCGAACTCTGATCCCGGACGGCCCGGGGACCTGGTCCCCGGGCCGTCGGAATTCACCCGTTGCCGCCGCCCATCCGGACGAACGTGGCGGTCGCGGTCGCGTAGACCTTCCCCGCGGCATCGACGAGACGGCTCTCGGCGGTGGCCGTCGTCCGGCCGACGTGCACCGCCTCCGCGACCGCCTCCAACGCCCCCTGGGTGTGCGAGACCCCGCGCACCAGATTGGACGTCATGCTCACCGTCGTGAGCATGGACTTGTCCTGCACCGACAGTTGCACCGCACCCCACATCGCGACGTCGAGCACCGTGCCGACCACGCCGCCACCGACCACACCGAGGAAGTTCACATGCCGCTCGTCCGGCGTGAGGCGCAGCGTCATCCGCCCCGGCGCGGCGTCGACGACCTCGATGTTGAGTAGTTTGGCCAGTGGCGGCAGCGGCAGTTCGCCGGTACGGATGCGCTCGACGAGTTCGTCCCTGGTGAGCTGGATCATGCCCAGCACGGCGATGCCGGGGTCGTCCCACTCCAGGTGCAGTGAGCGCACGCCATCGGTCACTTCGATCGCCGACACATCGTCGGGTGTCATGGTCTTCTTCCTCTACTTTCCGCTGATCTGCTGGTCGATGAGAGCGAACAGTTCGTCCGCCGTGGCGGCCGCCTCGACGGCGTCGCGGCCCTGATCGGCGACCGGCGCGGGCTCGGGCGCGGGTTCGTCGATGGCGTCGGTCAGCGTCGCGCGGATCCGCTCGGCCAGCCGCGCCTTGTCCTCCTCCGACGGCAGGGTCGCCAGCAGCGCGGCGAGCGCGGCGATCTGGTCATCGATCGCCGAGGTGGTCGCGGTCGCTTCCCATTGCGACCGCAGCAGTTTCGCCACCGCGCTCACCGTCGGGTAGTTGAACACCAGCGTCGACGGCAGTCGCGTGCCCGTGCCCTCCGACAGCCGGTTGCGCAGCTCGACGCCGCCGAGTGAATCGAAACCCATCTCGTTGAACGGAGTTTCGGGATCGATCGCCGCCGCGGACTGGTATCCCAGCACCGCCGCGGCGTGTTCGCGGACGAATCCGAGCACCAGCGCGTCGCGTTCGTCCTCCGGCGCGGTGGCGAGCAGGTCGGCCAGCAGGCCGCCGGTGGCGGTTGCGCTGGAGACCCGGCGGGCACGGCCGGCGACCAAGCCGCTCAGCACTTCGGGCAGCAGCCCCGCACGCGCCTGCGCGGCCAGAGCGGACTTGTCGAACTCGACGCAGGCGACCATGGCCGCATCCGTGGCGAGCGCGGCGTCGAACAGCGCCGTACCGTCGGAGTCACCGAGGATCCGCAGACCGATACGCTCCAGCCGCGCCAGCGCGGCCCGGTCCATTTCGGCGGTCATGCCCGTGTCCTGGTTCCACAAACCCCAGGCGACCGACAAGGCGGGCAGCCCCTGCGCTCGCCGGGCCTGCGCGAGCCCGTCGAGGAACGCGTTCGCGGCCGCGTAGTTGCCCTGTCCGGGCGAACCGAGAATCGCCGCGGCGGAGGAGAACACGACGAACGCGGCCAGGTCGTGGCCCCGGGTGAGCTCGTCCAGGTGCAGCGCGCCGTCGACCTTGGGCGCGAGTACGCGATCGATCCGCTGAGCGGTCAGCGTCTCGATGGTGGCGTCGTCGATCAGGCCCGCGGAGTGGATCACCGCCGACAGCGGGTGCTCGGTCCCGATCGACTCGATCACGGTGGCCAAGGCCGCGCGATCGGCCACGTCGCACGCGGCGACCCGGGTGCGCGCACCGAGCCGTTCCAGCTCGGCGATCAGTTCCGCGACACCGTCGGCCGCCGCGCCGCGCCGCGACACCAGCAGCAGATGCCGGACGCCGTGTGCGGTGACCAGGTGCCGCGCGATCACCGCGCCCAATCCGCTGGTTCCGCCCGTGATCAGCACCGTGCCGTCGCCGAAAGCGCCTGTTCTACCGAGCTTTTCAGACTCATCGACGGGTATGTCACCATAGGCCAAGCGTGGCAGGTATATCTCGCCCGTGCGGACCGCCACTTGGGCGTGCCCCGATTCGAGCACGCCGAGCACCGTCGCGGCGTCCAAGTCTCCGTCGTGGTCCAGCAGCACGATACGACCGGGTTGTTCCGATTGTGCGCTGCGGACCAAACCGGTGACGGCCGCGGCGGCCAGATCGACCGGTTCGCCGTTCAGGCCCGTCGCGCGGCGGGTCGCCACCACGAGGCGAGTGTCCGCCAGCCGCTCGAGCGACAACCAGGATCGCAGCAGCTCCCAGGCGGTGCGGGTCGCCTCCCGCACCGTCCCGGGCTCGACCGGGTCAGCGGTGGCCGCCGGTCCCTCCGGGAGCGACCAGACGACGATATCCGGAACCTGTTCGGCTGCGGTGACTTCCGACGCGTCGAGGTAGTGACGGTCGACACCGGATACTCGCGCATGCCCCATCGTCGCCACACGGTCGGGCACCGCCCGCAGCGCGGGTAGCTCCGCGCGCGTCCAGCTCAGGGTCAGGGGTGCCGTACGGCGTCCCGCATGCGCCGCGCCCAGCGCGTCGGCCGCGATCGGACGTGCGGAGACCGCATCGATGCGCGCGACGGGCGAGCCGGCGTCGTCCGCGATGTCGATCGTGACCTGTCCCTCGGCATCCCGGACGACGCGAACGCGCGCCGCGGTGACACCGGAGCGCCACAAGCGCACACCGGTGAAGGAGAAGGGCAACGGCACCTGCCCGGCGGGCAGGTCGCCGATCAGCTCGGCGAGCGCCGCGTGCAGGCATGCGTCCAGCAGCGCCGGATGGATGCCGAACGGAGCCGCCGCGACGCTCACGGATTCGTCGAGGGACACCTCGGCGAAGGTCTGCTCGCCGCGCGTCCACAACGCGGTGACGCCCTGGAAACCGGGACCGTAGTCGAAGCCGCGCTCCGCCAGCCGGTCGTAGAGCGACCCGTCCGACGGCTCCGCGCCGGACGGCGGCCACACCGGTTCGCTCCACACCGGCGCGTGGTCGTCGTCGGCGGTGGTCAGGACGCCGCTCGCATGCCGCACCCACGGGTCCGTGCCGTCGGACTCCCGATCGGCCGCGCGGGAGTGCACGGCGAATACGCGCCGCCCATGCTCGTCGCGCGCCCCGACGCTCAATTGGAGCTCGATCTCGGCGCTCGCGGTGAGCGGCAACGGAGCTTGCAGCAACAGTTCGCCGACGACGCCGGCGTCCACCTGCGCGCCCGCGGCGAGCGCCATCTCCGCGAAGGCCGTGCCGGGCAGCAATACCGAGCCGAACACCGCGTGGTCGCCGATCCATGGCTGGGTGCGCGCGGAGAACCGGCCGGTGAACAACCATTCGTCCTTGCCCGCGACCGGCACCGCGCTGGTCAGCAGGGGATGGCCGAACGAGCCGGTCACGACTTCGGGAGCCGGTCGTACCCAGTACCGGCGGCGCTGGAACGCGTACGTCGGCAGCTCCACCCGTGCGTCCGCTCCCGGCAGCAGCGACCGCAGCCGCACCGGTGCGCCTGCCGCGAAGGACTGGGCGAGGAGCGTGACGAACTGGGTCACCTCGTCGACCGAACGCCTGGACGAGGCCGCCACCAGAGACTTCGTCGCCACCTGCGGACGTTCGGCCAAGCATTCTCCGGTCATCGCGGTGAGCGCGGCGTCCGGTCCGATCTCGATGAAACGCCGCACCCCGGAGTCGAGGAGGCTGCGCACCCCGGGCGCGAAGCGCACACAGCTGCGCACCTGCGCCACCCAGTAGCCCGGATCGCGCATTTCGTCGCCGGCCCGCGCGCCGGAGACGTTCGACACGATCGGCACGGTGGGTTCGCGATAGGTCAGTCCCTCGGCCACCGCTCGGAATTCGTCGAGGACGGGTTCCATCAGCATCGAATGGGACGCGTGGGAGATCCGCAGCAGGGTGTTCTTCCGTCCCGCCTCGGTCAGCCGCCGCCGCATCTCGTCGACGGCATCGGCGTATCCCGAGAACACCACCGACTCCGGACCGTTCACCGCCCCGATCGCGAGCCGGTCGGCGAGACCGCTGAGCAGTTCCTCCGCTTCCGTCTCCGACACCGCGGCCGCCAGCATCGCCCCGCCGGCGGGCGCCGCGCCCATCAGCCGTCCCCGCGCCGCCACCAGCACGCAGGCGTCCGTCAGCGACCAGACCCCGGACACATAGGCCGCGACGAGTTCGCCCAGCGAGTGACCCGCGAGCACGTCCGGTACGAGACCGTACGACTCGAGCAGCCGGAACATCGCCACCTCGAAAGCGAACAGCGCGGGCTGCATCCAGTCCATCCGGTCGAGCACCCCGTCCTCGTCGGTGAACATCACCTCCCGCAGGGAACCCCCGAGATGCCGGTCGAACTCGGCGCACACCTCGTCCAACGCGGTCGCGAACACCGGAAACGCCTGGTACAGACCGGCACCCATGCCGACTCGCTGCGCGCCACCACCGGTGAAGAGGAAGGCTGTCGTACCCGGCACGGCCAGTGCCTCGACCGCGTGCGGCGACGTCGTTCCCGCCGCCAGCGCGGCCAGCCCGGCGAGCAGTTCCTCCCGATCGCGGCCGACGACCACGCCGCGGCGATCCAGCAGCGCGCGCGAGTCGAGCAGCGCACGCGCCACCCGCCCCGGGTCGATCTCCGGTGCATCGGCCAGCCAGGAGCGCAAGCGTTCGGCCTGACCGCGCAAAGCTTCCGCGGATTTCGCGGAGACCACCAGCGGTACCACGCCGCCCGCTACCGGGCCTGAGTCCGCCGCCGGTCGCTCGGCACGCGGGGACGGTGGCGCCTCCTCGAGGATCACGTGCGCGTTCGTGCCGCTGATACCGAACGACGACACCCCCGCGCGTCGTATCCGGCTGCCCGAGGTCCATGATTCGGCGTCGGTCAGCACGCGCACCGATCCGGCCGACCAGTCCACATGGGGTGAGAGTTCCTCGGCGTGCAGGGTTCTCGGCAGCATCTCGTGGCGCAGCGCCTGCACCATTTTGATCACGCCGCCCACACCGGCCGCCGCCTGGGTGTGGCCGATATTGGATTTGAGCGAACCGACACGCAGCGGACCTTCCGGGCGGCCCTGGCCGTAGGTGGCGAGCAACGCCTGTGCCTCGATCGGGTCGCCCAGTGTCGTTCCGGTGCCGTGCGCTTCCACGGCATCCACGTCCGACGGCCCGAGTCCGGCATCGGCCAGCGCCGCCGCGATCACCCGCTCCTGCGACGGACCGTTCGGCGCGGTGAGACCGTTGCTGGCGCCGTCCTGGTTCACCGCGCTGCCGCGCACCACCGCGAGCACGTTGTGGCCGAGTCGCCGTGCGTCCGAGAGCCGTTCGACCACCAGGACGGCCGCGCCCTCCGCCCACGCCACACCGTCGGCGGCGGCCGAGAACGATTTGCACCGCCCGTCCGGCGCCAGTCCGCGCTGGCGGGAGAATTCCACGAACACCGTGGGCGTGGCCATCACCGTCGCACCGCCCACCAGGGCGAGCGAACTCTCCCCCTGTCGCAGCGCCCGGCAGGCCACGTGCAGTGCCACCAGCGAGGACGAGCACGCCGTATCCACCGTCATCGCGGGGCCTTCCAGACCGAGCGAATAGGCGATGCGTCCCGAGACCACGCTGGCCGCCGAGCCGGTGCCCACGTAGCCTTCGGCCTCGGGTCCGGCCTTGCGGGTCAAGACCTCGTAGTCCTGGTACATCACCCCGGTGTAGACGCCGGTGTCGGTGCCCCGCAGCGACGTCGGATCGATGCCCGCGTGCTCGAGCGCTTCCCACGACACCTCCAGCAGCAAACGCTGCTGCGGGTCCATCGCGTTCGCCTCCCGCGGGCCGATGCCGAAGAATCCGGCGTCGAAATCGGCCGCGTCCGTCAAGAACCCGCCCTCTTTCACGTAGGAGGTTCCGGTGTGTTCGGGATCGGGATCGATCAGGCGATCGAGATCCCAGCCGCGATCGTCGGGGAACTCGGAAATGGCGTCGGTCCCCGAGGCCACCAGGTTCCACAGATCGTCCGGCGACGCGACTCCGCCGGGGTACCGGCAGGCCATGCCGACGATCGCGATCGGTTCGTCGGCTCGCGCGCGCTTCTGCGTCGGGCGGACGCCCTGCCCCGCGCCGTCGATCCGGGAACGCAGCAGCCGGGCGACCGCCGCGGACGTCGGGTGATCGAAGGCCAGCGTCGACGGCAGCCGCAGACCGGTGGCCTTGGTGAGGCGGTTGCGCAGGTCCACCGCGCCCAGCGAATCGAAGCCCAATTCGCTGAACGGCTTGTCGGCCTCGATCTGTTCGCCCGTGGCGTGTCCCAGTACCTTGGCGACCTGATGGCGCACGAAATCCAGCACGAGCGCGTCGTGCCGGTCCGGTGGCGCCGACGCGAGCCGCTCGGCCAGATCGCCGCCGCCCTCGGCACGGCGCGGTACCGCTACCAGCGAACGCAGCAGCGGAGGCAGCAGATCCGCGCGGGCCTGCGCGGACAATGCCGCGGTATCGAAGTCCACGGCGGCGACCAGCGGCATCTCCGCGCCCGCCGCCCGGTCGAACAGCGCGAGCCCGTCGGACTCGGCCAAGGGGCGGAAGCCCATGCGGGACAGACGGTCCAGGCCTGCGCGTCCCAGTTCGGCGGTCATCCCGCCGCTCTGGTTCCACGGGCCCCAGGCCACCGAGACCGCGGGCAGACCCGCCGCGACGCGCCGCCGGGCCAGCGCGTCCAGCACCGAGTTCGCGGCGGCATAGTTGCCCTGGCCCGCCGAGCCCAGGACCGCCGCGATCGAGGAGAACAGCACGAACGCCGACAGATTCCGGTCACGGGTGAGTTCGTCGAGGTGTAGTGCGGCGTCGACCTTCGGCGCGAACACCCGCTCGATCCGGTCGGGCGTGAGTGCGTCGAGCGTCGCGTCGTCCAGGACGCCGGCGGCATGGACGACGGCGGTCAGCTCCGGGCCGTCGGCCAGCTGGTCGAGCAGGGCGCGCACCGCGGCGCGGTCGCCGACGTCGCAGGCCAGTACCCGCGACCGAGCACCGAGTCCGGCCAGTTCGGCTACCAGTTCGCGGACACCGTCGGCCCGTTCGCCGCGGCGTGACACCAGAGCGAGATCCCGCACACCGTGGGTGGCGACCAGGTGCCGGGCCACCAGCGCGCCCAACCCACCGGTCCCGCCGGTGATCAGCACCGTGCCTCGGCCCAGGGTGACGGCCGTGCCGGGCGCGTCGTCACGCCGGGCGAGCCGGGGCGCGACCAGTTCGCCGCCACGCGCCGCGAGCTGCGGCTCGTCGGTCGCGAGGGCCGCCGAGATCAGCTCGGGCCCGATGACCGCGTCACTCTCGATGTCCACCAGCACGATCCGGCCGGGATGCTCCGACTGCGCGCTGCGCAGCAGGCCCCAGAGCGCCGCGGCCGCCAGATCCGGATCCTCGCCGGGCAGTCCGGCGCCGTTACGGGTCACCGCGACCAGCCGGGTGTCGCCGGACTCGGGGAGGCGTAACCAGGACTGCACCGCCGCCAGCGCGGTGTTCACGCTCCGGCGCACCCGGTCGGCCTCGGTGCTGTCGGCGTGCCCGGGACCGGACTCGGCGAACCACACCACGGCGTCGGCCTGCACTCGGGTGTTCGCTCCCGGGGCGTCGGTACCTGCGGCCGCCACCAGCGCGGCCATATCCGAATAATGTTCCTCGAAAGCGGATTCCGAAGGTCCGCCGACCGCCGCCAGGCGCACCGCGCCGGACCCGGTGCCGGAAGCCACCGCGGCCCACCGCACGTCGTAGAGACGGTGGGGTCCGGCGGAGCGCGCGCTGCGCACCGCGTCGCTGTCGACCGGCCGCGCCCGCAGCGCATCGATCGTCAGCAGCAACGCGTCCGTATCGTCGCGGAGTTCTACCCGCGTCCCTTCGGAGCCCGTCCGCCGGATCAGCGCGCGCGCCGCGCTCGCGCCACCGCGATACAACCGCACGCCGGTGAACGAGAACGGCAGCGGCGCCTGGTTGTCGGCGAAATCAGCGGACAATACGTCGACGGCGGCGTGCAACGCGGCATCCAGCAGCGCGGGGTGCACGCCGAAGCGCGAAGCGTCCGAATCGGTCTCGCCGAGCCGCACCTCGGCCACGACGGAGTCGCCGCGGCGCACGAACCGGCGCACGCCCTGGAAGGCGGGTCCGTAGTCGAGACCGCGGGCGGCCAGTTGGTCGTAGAGCGCCGCGCCGGTGGTCGCGTCCTCGTCGTGGAACGGTTCGTCCGTATCAGCGGGCACCGCCGAGTTTCCCGTGTCGGGAGCGAGTACACCGCGGGCGTGCGTGGATCCGGCGGTCGGGTCGCCGACGGTCCGCGAGGCGATGACGAAGCGCCTGCGCCCGGCGTCGTCGGGCGATTCGACACTGATCTGGATATCGATTTCGGTTCCCTCGTCCAGCCGCAGCGGCGCCTCCAGGACCAGCTCGTCGATCGTCCCGGCATCCACTCGCGCGCCGGCTGCCAACGCGAACTCCACGAACGCGGTCCCGGGCAACAGGACCGTGCCGAACACCGTGTGATCGGCCAGCCACGGCTGCGAGGCCGTGGACAGGCGACCGGTGAACAGCCACTCGTCCGTACCGGCCAGGGCCAGCGCCGCGCCGAGCATCGGGTGGTCCATCGCCGTCAGTCCGGCGCGGCCCACATCGCCGATGCCGTCGGTCGGCGGCAACCAGTACCGCTGACGCTGGAACGCGTAGGTGGGCAACGGAACTCGGCGCGCCCGCCGACCGGGGAACAGCGGGCTCCAGTCCACGTCGGCGCCCGCGGCGTGGGCGGCGGCCAGGAACGCGGTGAACTGCCCGACCTCGTCCGCGCCGCGTCGTGCGGCGGCGACCACCGCGCAGCGGGCCTCGATATCGGGTTGTTCGGTCAGGCATTCGCGGGTCATCGCGGTCAGCACCGCGTCGGGACCGATCTCCAGGAATCGTCGCACCCCGCCGGCGGCCAGCGCCTGGACTCCCGGGGCGAACCGCACGGCCGCCCGGACCTGACGGACCCAGTACTCCGGATCGGTCAGCTCGTCAGCGGCCGGTGCGCCCGAAACGTTCGAGACGATCGGGATCGTCGGCTGCCGGTAGGTCACACCGCGTGCCACGGCACGGAACTCGGCCAGCATCGGTTCCATCCGCGCCGAATGGAAGGCGTGGCTCACGCGCAGCCGGTTCGTCCGACGGCCCTGAGCAGCGAAAAGCCGCTCGACCTCGGCGACGGCGTCGGCGTCACCGGACAACACCACGGAAGAGGGCCCGTTCACGGCGGCCACGGACACCCGGCCCGCGTACCCGTCGAGCGCGGCCGACGCCTCCGCTTCCGGCACCGCCACGGCCAGCATCGCGCCGCCGGCGGGCAGTGCGCCCATCAACCGTCCGCGCGCCGCCACCAGCGCACACGCGTCGGGCAGCGACCACACTCCGGCGACATACGCCGCCGCGAGCTCACCGATGGAATGGCCGAGCAGCACATCCGGTGTCAGCCCGAACGATTCGGCGAGCCGGTACAGCGCCACCTCGTAGGCGAACAGCGCGGGCTGGGTGTACTCGGTCCGATCCAGCGGTCCCGGCGCGCTGTCGCCGTCCGCCGCCTCGGCGCGGAGCAGGTCCCGCAGCGAACGTCCGAGCAGCGGATCGAATTCGGCACAGACTCGGTCCAGCTCCGCCGCGAACACCGGGAACGCCGCGTACAGTTCCCGTCCCATCCCGGCGCGCTGCGCACCCTGGCCGGTGAACAGGAACGCCGTGCGTCCCGAGCCGACGCGGTCCTGGACCACACCGGGCGCGGAACGACCCTCGGCGAGTGCCGTCAGACCGGCCAGGAGTTCGTCCCGGTCGCGACCGACGACCGCTCCGCGCCACTCCAGCCGGGCACGGGAGGTGAGCAGCGAGTACGCGATATCCTGGGCGTCCGTTTCCGGGTCGTCCGCCATCCACTGCCGCAAGCGATCCGCCTGCGCATGCAGCGCCGCACCGGAACCGGCCGACAGCAGCAACGGAATGATCCGCGGGGCAGCGTGATCCGATCCGATCCCCACCGTGGGAGCGGGCTCGGACTCCCCTTCCGCGGCGGGCTCGGCGGGCGCTTCCTCGAGGACGACGTGGGCGTTGGTACCGCTGGCGCCGAAGGACGACACGCCCGCGCGCCGGACCCTGGCACCGGCGGGCCACGGCTCGCTGTCCCGTAGCAGCCGCACGGTGCCCGCGGACCAGTCCACATGGGGGGTGGGCGCATCGATGTGCAGGGTCTTCGGCAGCATCTCGTGCCGCATGGCCTGCACCATCTTGATCACTCCGCCGACACCGGCCGCAGCCGAGGTGTGACCGATATTGGATTTCAGCGATCCCAGACGCAGGGGCGCGTCGGCCTGCCGGGCGCCGTAGGCCGCGATCAGTGCCCTGGCTTCGATCGGATCGCCCAGCATCGTGCCCGTGCCGTGCGCCTCCACCGCGTCGACGTCCGCGGGCTCCAGGCCCGCGTCGCGCAACGCCTGCCCGATCACGGCTTCCTGCGACCGGCCGTTCGGCGCGGTCAGTCCGTTGCTGGCGCCGTCCTGGTTGATCGCGCTGCCGCGCACGACCGCGAGGACGGTGTGCCCGAACCGCCGTGCGTCGGAGAGCCGTTCGAGCACCAGCACGCCGAGTCCCTCGGAGAATCCCGTCCCGTCGGCCGCCGCCGCGAAGGCCCGGCACCGTCCGTCGGGTGAGAGGGCGCGCTGCCGCGCGAACGCGATGAGCAGCGACGGGTCCGACATCACGGTGACGCCGCCTGCCAGGGCCAGGGTGGCGTCACCGTTGCGCAGCGCCCGGCACGCGAGATGCAGGGCGACCAGCGATGACGAGCAGGCCGTATCGATCGAGACGGCAGGCCCTTCCAGCCCGAGGGTGTAGGCGATCCGGCCCGACAGCACGCTGTTGGAAACACCCAGATACGCGTGGCCTTCCGTTTCGGCCGTGATATTCGGGGAGCCGACGCGGGGCCCGTAGTTCTGGTGGGCCACCCCGGCGAACACGCCGGTGTCGCTACCCCGGAGCGAGGCCGGGTCGATCCCGGCGTCTTCCAGCGCTTCCCACGCCGCCTCGAGCATCAGGCGCTGCTGCGGGTCCATCGCCGCGGCCTCGCGCGGGCTGATGCCGAAGAAACCCGCGTCGAAGTCGGCGACGGAATCGAGGAAACCGCCCTCCCGCGTGTAGACCGTGCCCGGCACGTCCGGGTCGGGATCGAACAATCGCTCCAGGTCCCAGCCACGGTCGGACGGATACACCCCGACGGCGTCCACGCCCGCGGCGGCGACGCGCCACAGGTCCTCGGGTGAACGGACTCCGCCGGGGTACCGGCAGGCCATACCGACGATGGCGATGGGCTCCCGCGTCCGATCGGTGAGTTCGCGCAGGTGTTGTTTGGTCTCGTAGAGCTCCTTCGCCGTCTTCTTGAGATAGCGGCGTAGCTCGTCGGTGTCGGCCATCGGTGGGGCTCCTGATCGTGCGAGGTCAGCTGAGGTTGTCGATGAACTCGAAGAGTTCGTGATCGTCCGCGGTGTCGAGGTGGTCGGCGTCGCCGCCCGGATCGGCGGCGCCGGCGTCCCTGCCTTCGAGTTCACGCAGCAGGGCGGACAATGTGGTCGCCAGGGACGACCGGTCGGCGGCGGAGAGTTCGGCGGAGGCGGGACTGTGGGCCAGCGCTTCGACTTCGGCGGCGAGCCGTTTCGCCGGGTCCTCCACCGGAGCGATCTCCTGGCGGAGATAGCCCGCCAGGTCCCTCGGCGTCGGGTAGTCGAACATCGCTGTCGCGGGCACCTGGACGCCTGCGGCCGATTTCAACCGGTTGCGGAATTCCATGACACCGAGTGAGTCGAATCCGATGTCGCTGAAGGGTTTGTCGGCGGCGATGGTCTCGGCGTCGCTCCCGAGCACCGCCGCGGCCTCGGCGCGGATCAGATCGAGGACGACGCGGTCCTGCTCGGCGGTCGACAGGCCCGCAAGGCGGTGCACCGGTTGCGGCGATCCGCCCACCACGGTCTCGGCTCGGCCCCGGGCGGGTCCGACCAGGTCGCGCATGATCGGCCGCGGGTCGTGATCGGCGATCTCCGTGAGCGCGGACCGGTCGATGCGGGCCGCCACGCACGCGGCCCTGCTGCCGGACAGCGCGGCGTCGAACAGCGCCATCCCCTCGCGCTCGCCCAACGGCGGGAAACCCTCCCGCCGCAAACGGGCGAAGTCGGCGTCAGCGAGTGTCCGCGTCATGCCGGTGCTCTGCTGCCACGGCCCCCAGGCGATCGACGTCGCCGCCAGGCCGTTCACCCGCCGGTGTTGCGCCAACGCGTCCAGGAACATGTTCGCCGCCGCGTAATTCGCCTGCCCCGCATTACCGATCACACCCGCGATCGACGAATACAACACGAACATCGACAGATCCAGATGCCGCGTCGCCTCGTGCAGATTCCACGCCGCATCCACCTTCGGCCGCAACACCTCCGCGATCCGCTCCGCCGTCATGTTGTCCAGCAGCGCGTCGGCCAGCACCCCGGCTGCGTGCACGACACCGGTCAACCGATGCTCCGGCGGGATCGCCGCCAGGACCGCATCCAGCGAATCCCGGTCCGCCGCATCGCAAGCGACTACGTCCACGTGCGCGCCGAGAGCGACGAGTTCGTCGCGCAGCTCAACCGCTCCCGGTGTCTCCGGGCCGCGTCTGCTCGCCAGCACCAATCTGCGCACCCCGTACTCGGTGACCAGATGCCGAGCCGCCAACGCCCCCAACCCACCGGTGCCACCGGTGATCAACACCGTGCCCTCGGGCCGCAGCGGCGCGGGCACGGTCAGCACGTTCTTGCCGATATGCCGAGCCTGGCTCATGAATCGCAATGCCTCGGGCACATCCCGGATGTCCCATGCGGTGAGTGGAGACGCGGTGAGGACACCCGCCTCGAACAGATCGACGATGCGGGTCAAGATCTCGTTGAGCCGGTCGGGCGCCACGTCCATGAGCATGAAACCGGTGTAGGCGACTCCGGGATGTTCGGCGGCCACCTGTGCCGGATCACGCCGATCCAACATCCCCATCTCCACGAACCGGCCACCCGGCCCGAGCAGACGCAAACCCGCATCGACGAACTCACCCGCCAACGAATCCAACACCACATCCACACCACCCAGCCCCGCACGGAACTTCCCCTCGAAGTCCAGCGACCGCGAATCACCGATCTCCTCGTCCCCGAAACCCAACCCCCGCAACACACCCCACTTCGGTCGACTCGCCGTCACCAACAACCGCACACCCAACCACCGCCCCAACTGCACCGCCGCCAAACCCACCCCACCCGTCGCCGCATGCACCAACACCCGCTCCCCAGCACGCACCCCCGCCACATCCACCAACCCATAAAACGCCGTCGCGAACACCGCAGGCACCGCCGCCGCCTCCGCAAACGACCACCCCGCCGGCATCCGCACCACCAACCGGCAGTCCGCCACTACGACCGACCCCACACCGGTCAAGAACCCGAAAACCCGTTCACCCGGAACGAGGTTCGGCACTCCGGAACCCACCTCGACCACCACACCGGCACCCTCCACACCCAGCACAGCGTCCGGATCGGGGTACATCCCCAAGGCGATGAGGGCATCGCGGAAATTGAGACCGACCGCCCGCAGCGCCACCCGGACCTCGCCGGGGCCGAGCGGCCGCGACGCCTCCTTCGTCTCGATCAGCGTCAGGTTGTCGCCGGTCAGCGAGCCCTTGCCGTGGTGGGTCAGCGCCCACGCCGCCGCTCGCGTCGCCACGCTCGCGTTCCCGACGTCGCCCGCCGCCCGGTGCAGACGCGGAACGTGCGCGACACCACGGCGGACGGCGAACTGGGGTTCGGTGCTCATGGTCATCGCGAGCGCGACGCTCTCTCGATATTCGGCCCAGTCGTCGACGTCGACGACGAGGATCCGATCCGGATGCTCGCTCTGGACGGTGCGCAGTAATCCCCACACCGCTCCCGCGGACGGATCCACCGATTCACCCGGATGCACCGCCACGGCCCGGCGAGTGACCACGACGATGAGGTCTTCCCCATCCAGCAGCCGCCGCACCCGCGTGGTCACCGCGGTCACCACATCGTGTGCCGATGCCGGTAGAGCGCGGTCCGGGGCTTCGTCGAGCCGGATCACCGTCGCCACCCGCCCCGTGACGCGCACGGTCTCGCCGTCCTCGGCTGCGCTCCAGACTCCGGCGTCCGCGGCCTCGTCCTCCGGCACGGACGACGCGACCCACTCCACCCGGTAGCCGAGTCCCTCGCTGGACGGCCGGGTTCGGCCGAGTGCCTCGACCGGGATCGGGCGCATGGTCAACGCGTCCACCTCGGCCACCGGCAGGTCCGCGGTATCGGTGAGGCGCACCGCGATCCGCGACCCCGCGGCCGTGGAGCCGGACACGGACGCGTGGACCCGCAGCGTGGTCGCTCCCGTCGCGTACAGCCTGACGTTCTCCCAGGAGAACGGCACCGCGACCGTCCCATCCGGCACGTCGGAGACGAGCCCGCCGAGCAGGACCGCGTGCAGCGCCGCGTCCAGCAATGCCGGATGCACCCCGAATTCGGCGGCACCGGCGCGGCCGGGCTCCGGCAGTGTCACTTCGGCGAAGACTTCGCCGTCACCGCGCCACAGAGCGGTCAGCCCCTGGAACACCGGACCGTATTCGTAGCCACGCTCGGCCAGCTCCGCGTAGACAGCGGGAATATCGATCGCGGCCACACCGTCCGGTGGGCGGACGGCCACGACCGAGGCCTCGGCCGCATCCGCTTCGGCGGTGATGGTGGCGACGGCGTGCCGGATCCACGGCGGTGCGTCCGTGCCCGAGCTCCGGTCGGCCGCATCGTGCCCGGCATGAGATGCGGCCTCGTCCGACCGGGAGTACACCGACACCCTGCGCCTGCCCGGCTCGTCCGGTGCGGCG
Organism: Nocardia sp. NPDC004260; assembly: GCF_053603155.1. Lineage (NCBI taxonomy): Bacteria > Bacillati > Actinomycetota > Actinomycetes > Mycobacteriales > Nocardiaceae > Nocardia > Nocardia sp. NPDC004260. The sequence goes on from NZ_JBSGEZ010000024.1 coordinate 24,633, forward strand.
GCCACCACCCGTAGCTCGACGGTCCCCGATGACGGCACCACCAAGGGCGCCTCGAGCACCAGTTCCGACACCCGCGTGCACTCGACCACCGCGCCGACGTGCAGGACGAGCTCCACGAAGGCGGTTCCGGGCAGCAACGCCACACCCGCGACAGCGTGATCGGACAGCCACGGATACGCCGAACGCGACAGCCTGCCGGTGAACACCGCCTCGTCGGTGTCCGGCAGCCGAACCATCGCCGCCAGCAACGGATGCGCCGCCTCGTCCAGACCCGACTGCCGGATATCCGGCACGCCGCCGGGCACCAGCCAGTGCCGCTTGTGCTCGAACGCGTATCGCGGCAAGTCCACCCGGGTGGCGACGGGCGCCAATGCCCCTGCGGCCAGGTCGATACCGGCACAGTGGGCGCGCGCCAGCGCGAGCGAGAGTTGTTCCGGCCCACCGAGTTCGCGTTTCAGGGTGCCCAGGACGGCCACGCGGCCGGACATGCCGAGGGCATCCGCCGCCAGCTCGATCCCTACGGTCAAAACCGGGTGCGGGCTGACCTCGATGAAGGCGTTCACACCCGCTCGCTGCAGCGTTCCGACCGACTCGGCGAACCGGACCGGCTCGCGCAGGCCGCGATACCAGTAGGCGGCGTCCAGCGTCGCGGTGTCGACATAGTCCGCGGACACGGTCGAGAAGAACGGTACCGAACCGGATACCGGCGCGACCGGAGCCAGCTCCGTCAGGACCCGTTCGCGGATGGCTTCCACCGCGACCGAATGCGACGCGTAGTCCACCGGAATCCGTTTCGCCCACACACCGTCGGCCGCGCAGGCCGCGAGGAATTCGTCCACGGCGGAGGTCTCCCCCGACACCACGGTCTGCCCCGGCCCGTTCACCGCCGCCACCGACAACCGGTCCCCGAACCCAGCCAAGCGGTCCGCGACCGCCTCTGCCGCCAGCCCGACCGACACCATGCCACCGGCCCCCGCCAGTTCCTCCGCGACGATCCGGGACCGGACGGCGACCACACGCGCGCCGTCGGCGAGCGAAAGCCCGCCCGCCACCACGGCCGCCGCGATCTCACCCTGCGAATGCCCCACCACCGCGGCGGGCTCCACCCCGCTCGCCCGCCACACTCGCGCCAGCGACACCAGCACCGCGAAAAGCGCGGGCTGCACCACATCCACCCGGTCCAACGAGGCCGCGCCCGGCTCCCCACGCAGGACGGAGGTCAACGACCAGTCCACGAACGGCGCAAGCGCCGCCTCGCAGTCCGCGATCGACTCCGCGAAAACTCGATGCGTGGCGAGCAGTCCGGCGCCCATCGCGGGCCACTGGCTGCCCTGACCCGGGAACACGAACGCCACCCGCCGCGCCGTGGCACGGCCTGTGACCACGGAATCGCTGTCGGAGGTTGCGGCCAGACTCGCGAGCCCGGACCGCAGATCATCGAGTTCGCGCCCGACCACGGCGGCGCGAAACTCCAGCTGCGCACGGTGCCGCAGCAGTGTGTGCGCCACATCCGCCACGTTCGCGTCGTCTTGCGCGGTGAGCCATTCGGTGAGCCGAGCCGCTTGCGCACGCAATGCTTCCGGGGTACGCGCGGACACCGTCCACGTCCGGACACCACGATCACCGTCACCCGGCTCATCCGCGGCGGTAGGTATTTCGGCCGAAAGCGTCTGCGGCGGCGCCTCTTCCAAAATCAGGTGCGCGTTCGTCCCGCTCATCCCGAACGACGACACCCCGGCACGACGCGGCCGGTCGCCCGCAGGCCAGGGCTCCGGCTCGCTCAGCAGCCGCACCGAACCCGCCGACCAGTCCACGTGCGGACTCGGTTCATCGAGATGCACTGTCTTCGGCAGGGTCTCGTGCCGCAACGCCTGCACCATCTTGATCACGCCACCGACACCGGCGGCCGCGACGGCGTGACCGATATTGGATTTCACCGATCCGATGCGCAGCGGTTCCGCTCGCTCGGCGCCGTAGGCGGCGATGAGCGCCTGCGCTTCGATCGGATCGCCCAGCGCGGTACCGGTTCCGTGCGCCTCCACCGCGTCCACATCGGCGGGTCGCAATCCCGCGTCGGCCAGCGCCGCCGCGATCACCCGTTCCTGCGCCGGACCGTTCGGCGCGGTCAGGCCATTGCTCGCACCGTCCTGGTTGATCGCGCTACCGCGCACGACCGCCAGGACCCGGTGCCCGAGGCGACGGGCGTCGGCGAGGCGTTCGACGACCAGCACGCCGACGCCCTCGGACCAGGTCACGCCGTCGGCCGCGGCGGAGAAGGGCTTGCACCGCGCGTCCGCCGCCAACCCCCGCTGCCGCGCGAAGTCGACGAACAGCGCCGGACTCGCCGAGATGCTCACCCCACCGGCCAGCGCCAGGGAGGTCTCGCCCTGGCGCAGCGCCTGACAAGCCAGGTGCAGTGAGACCAGTGACGAGGAACACGCGGTGTCGATCGTGACCGCGGGACCTTCCAGGCCGAAGGCGTAGGCCACGCGGCCGGAGATGACGCTGTGCGACGTCCCGGTCAGCCGGAAACCCTCGTACTCCCCGGTCACGCCGTCGGCGTAGCCGGAGGCGCAGGCACCGACGTACACACCGGCATCCGTACCGCGGAGCGCGGCGGGGTCCAGGCCCGCGTCTTCCAACGCCTCCCAGGCGACCTCCAGCATCAGCCGCTGCTGCGGATCCATCGCCGCCGCCTCCCGCGGCCCGATGCCGAAGAACGCGGCGTCGAAATCCGCCGTGCCGGAGAGGAATCCGCCTTCGCGGATGTAGACCGTGCCCGGCTCGTCCGGATCGGGATGGAACAGCCGCTCCAGGTCCCATCCCCGGTCTTCGGGAAACGGCGTGATCGCGTCGGTTTCGGAGGCGACCAGACGCCACAGGTCCTCGGCCGATCCGACACCGCCCGGGAAGCGGCAGCCGATCCCGACGATGGCGATCGGCTCGTCGGATCGGGTGCGGCGCACGGTACGCGGCGCGGCGGGATCGGTCCCTTCGAGCCGAGCGCGCACCAGCCGCGCCACCGCGGTGGGCGTGGGGTGGTCGAACATCAGCGTCGCGGGCAGCGTCAGCCCGGTGGCCGCGGCCAGCCGGTCGCGCAACTGGACGCCGCTCAGCGAGTCGAATCCGAAGGCGGTGAACGGCAGATCGGTGGGAACGGCCTCGGGAGACTCATAGCCGAGTACCGCGGCGGCCTGTTCGGCGACGACGTTCAGCACGAGCGCGTCGCGTTCCGGCTCGGGGACGGCGAACAGCCGCGGCGCGAGCGGACCCTCTACCGCGGCGCGCCTGCGGCGCGTCGGCGCGGACACGGGCACCGCCGCCGGGGACTCGTCCGTCACCCGATCGACCATGCGCAGCCGCAGCGAGCCGATCACCAGAACCGGTTCACCGTCCTCGGAGACGGCCGTCACCCGCACGGTGTCCGCATCGACCCGCTCGATCCGCACCTGGGCGGCGGCGATGCCGGAGCGATACAGCTGAGCGCCGGTGAACGACAGAGGCATCGGCGTCCGGGCGGGTGCGTCGTGGGCGAGCAGATCCGTCGCGGCGTGGGCCATGGCATCCAGCAGCGCGGGATGGATGCCGAACCGGCTTTGATCGCCGACCGACTCGTCGAGCGACACCTCGGCGAACGCGTCGCGACCGCGCAGCCAGGACGCCGTGACGCCCTGGAATGCCACACCGTAGCCGAGTCCGCGGCCAGCCAGTCGGTCGTAGAGTTCCTCGGCGGCCACCGGTTCGGCTCCGGCGGGCGGCCACTCGACGTCCGGCCGGGCGGGGATCTCGTCGCGGTCTCCGGCCAGCACTCCCTGCGCGCACCGAGACCATTCCGCAGCGGCACCGGTGGCGGGCCGGGCGTGGATGGTGAACGTCCGCCGACCATTCCCGTCGGCTGCCGCAACGCGCACCTGGATCGTCCACGGCGTGTTCGCAGGCAGCGACGCCTCGATCCGCAGTTCCTCGACCTCTACCGCGCCCACCCGAGCGCCCACGCTCCACGCGACATCGAGCCAGACCGCCGCGGGCACCGCGGGAGCCCCGAAGACGAGGTGATCCGCCAGCCAGCGGTGGATCTCGGGGGTCAACAGCCCGGTGAACAGCCATTCGTCGCGCTCCGCCACCGGCACCGCGGCGCCCAGTATCGGATGATCCGGCGCGATCAGCCCGGCGCGGCGCACATCCGTAAGGCCCGTCCCGGCCTCCGGCGTCCAACACCGGCGGCGCTGAAACGCGTAGACCGGCAGGTCGACTCGCGCGGCGGGCGCGGCGAGCTCCGCCGCCACCGCGTCGATACCGGCGCAGTAGGCCCGGGCCGACGCCGCGGCGAACTCCTCGGGGCCGCCGTGACCGCGCCGCAGTGTGCCGAACACCGCCACCCGGTCGGCTGCGCCCAGCGACCCGGCCACCAGTTCGATCGCCGAGGCGACCACCGGATGCGGACTCGCCTCCACGAAGGCCGTCATCTCCGCGCGCAGCAACGCCTCGATCGCCTCGGCGAAGCGCACCTGCTCGCGCAATCCGCGATACCAGTACGCCGCGTCGAGTCCGGATGTGTCCACGAACTCGGCCGTCACCGTCGAGAAGAACGGGATGGCACCGGTTTTCGGCTGTATCGGCGCCAAGTCGGCCAGCACGCGGTCGCGAATACGTTCCACCGCCGCCGAATGCGACGCGTAGTCCACCGGAACACGTCTCGCCCAGATTCCCTCGGCCGCGCACTCGGCCAGGAACCGCTCGATCGCGTCGGCCGCCCCGGACACCACGGTCTGGCCGGGCGCGTTCACCGCCGCGACCGACAATCGGCCGCCGAAGGCCACCAGCCGGTCGGCGACCGCGTCACCCGGCAAGCCGACCGACGCCATACCGCCCGAGCCCGCGAGCAGTTCCGCGACCGCGCGCGATCGCAGGGCCACCACGCGCGCGCCGTCCGCGAGCGACAGTCCACCGGCCACCACCGCGGCCGCGATCTCGCCCTGCGAATGCCCCACCACCGCGGACGGCCGCACACCGGCCGCCTGCCACCGCCGCGCCAGCGATACCAGCATCGCGAACAGGACCGGCTGCACCACATCCACGCGATCCAGCGAGGCGGCTTCCGGCGTCCCGCGCAGCACGTCGGTCAGCGACCAGTCCACGAACGGCGCCAGCGCCGCCTCGCATTCCGCGATCGACGCCGCGAAGATCTCGTCCGATGCCAGCAGTCCGGCGCCCATTCCGACCCACTGGCTGCCCTGGCCAGGGAACACGAACACCACCCGGCGCGCCGCTGCCCGGCCGGACACCACCGTGGGATCGTCGGCGACCAGGTCGGGTGCCGGGTCGGCCAAGGCGGCGAGCCCGGCACGCATCCGATCGGCGCCGGACCCCACCACCGCTGCCCGCCACTCCAACGGCGTCCGGGTATGGGCGAGCGAGTACGCCACCTCGGCGGTACCCGCTCGCGGGTGCTCCGCCAGCCACTCCCGCAGACGAACAGCCTGCTCCCGCAGGGCTTCCCGGCTCCGGGCCGACAGCACCCACACCGCGGGCCGGGGCTCGCCGGTCATCTCGACGGCAGCCGTCGCGGGCGCCTCCTCGAGGATCACGTGCGCGTTCGTTCCCCCCATCCCGAACGACGAGACACCGGCCCGGCGACGCGCGTCGCCCGTCCACGGCTGCGTACTGGTCTGCACCCGCAGGCCCAACTCGTCCAGCGGGATACGGGGGTTGGGGTTTCGGAAGTTCAAGCTGGGCGCGAGCTGCCCGTGCCGCAGGCACAGTGCGGTCTTGATCAATCCCGCGATTCCCGCGGCGCCTTCCAGATGCCCGATATTGGTCTTGACCGAACCCACGGCCAGCTGCCGGCCCGCCGGGCGGCCCGCGCCGTAGATTTCGCCCAGCGCCGCTGCCTCCACCGGGTCGCCCGCGGGCGTGCCGGTACCGTGCAATTCCACGTACTGCACCGACGCGCCGTCGACCCGGGCCGCCGTCAGCGCGGCCCGGATGACGGCGGCCTGGGTAGCGGCGCTCGGGGCGCTCAACACCTGCCGCTCGTTGCCGTTGTTGACGGCACTGCCACGGATCACGGCGTAGATCCGGTGTCCCGCGGCGATCGCACGCTCCACCGGCTCGAGCACGATCATGCCGCCGCCTTCGCCGCGGACGGTGCCGTCGGCCCGGTCGTCGAAGGTGTGGCATTTCCCCGACGCCGAATGCGCGCCGAACTGCTCGTACCGCTCGCCGCTCAACGGAGACAGGATGAGATTCAGCCCGCCCGCCACGGCCACCTCGCATTCGCCGCCGCGGATCGATTCGCAGGCCAGGTGCACCGCGACCAAGGACGAGGACTGCCCGCTGTCGACGACCAGGCTCGGCCCGGTGAACCCGTAGTAGTTCGAGATCCGGTTGGCGGCGACCCCTCGTCCGACGGCCCACAGCGAATGCCGACCGACGCCGGTGCTGCCCTGCGCGGCAACGATTTCGGCGAAATCGGTGCCGGTGCAGCCGAGGAACACACCCGCCCGCGCGCCCGTCGCGTCGCCGAGACCGGCGTCCTCCCACGCCTCCCAGCTGAGCTCGAGCCCGAGCAACTGCTGGGGGTCGATGGCGTTCGCCTCGTTCGGTGGGACGCCGAAGAATCCGGCGTCGAATTCGGTGGCCGAGTCGAGGAATCCCGCGGTCTCCTCGACACCGGGCCGGTCGGCGGGCGCCCGCCCGACGGCATCGCGGCCCTCGCGCAGCAATCGCCAGAACTTCTCCAGGTCGGAAGCGCCCGGCATCCGGCACGACATTCCGACGATAGCGATGTCATTCGCCGCTTCGACCATGGGATTTCCTCTGTCTCGCCGCTTCGATGCCGCGTGCCACGCCCGCCCGGCGGTCATCGCGGATTTCCGTCACTGCCTGCCGCCGACCGCGCGAGGATCGGCTCCTTGTCCTCGAGTTCGCCCAGCCAGCGCCGTATCTCGGCCGCGACGGCCGAGGTCGCCGCCCCGATGATCGAGAAGTGGTCGGCGTCGAGTTCGACCGTCTCGCCGGTGTGCAGCCAGGCAGGCACCGGCTCGGCGAGGTCGAGCCCCGGCAGCGGTGTCGCGGCCCGCAGGTCGAACGTCGGCGCGGTGATCGACAACGGCCTGCGCTGCTCGAACAGGCGCGCGTATCTCGCCATGGCGACCAAGCCGTGATCACCGATCTCGGTGACCTCGTGGCCGAGGTCGAGTACGGAGCCGATCGCGCTCAGCAGCACCCGGCGGTTCTGTTCCGGGTCGTCTGGTGAATACGTGTCCAGCAGGATCACCGCGGACGGGCCGCGCCCGTCCCCGCTCGAGCCGATGCGCCAGCGCATGCGCGATCGCGCCGCCCGCCGAGTAGCCGAGCAGCACGACCGGCCGGTCGTCTCCGCGGTTGCGCACCGCCGCCGCCAAGTGATCCAGCAGCACGTCCCACGTCTCGGGCAGCGCCTCGCCCGGCTGCGTACCGGGCAGGCGCAGTGCCGCGATCGACCGGTCGCCGCCGAGTTCCCTCGCGAGCCGGGCGAACTGGTGCGGCCCGGTGCCGACCACGAACGACGGAACGCACAGCAGTGTGGCCGCTCCGGCGCCTCTACTCAGTGGGATCGGCACCGGATCGCCGGAACCCGCCGCAGCGGTGAAAGTGTCGACGAGTTCGGCGCTCTCCAGCAGCATCGGTATGGCGGCGCCGACCCGGCCGCGCCGGTGTGCTGCCAGGACCAGCTCGGTGAGGGCACCCCTGGCCCCGGTTTCCACGGGCATCGCGGGCACGGCGGCGGGCTCGTCCGCGGGCACCATCTCCGCGATCCGGGAACCCAGGTACGCCGCCAGGGCCTCGCCGGTGGGATGGTCGAAGACGAGTGTCGACGGCAGCGCCAGCCCGGTGGCCTGGGCGAGGCGATTACGGAACTCGATGCCTGCCAGCGAGTCGAATCCCAACTCGGTGAACGGAGCCCGCGGATCGATCACGTCGCCGGAAGTGTGGCCGAGACTCGCGGCGATGTGCTCCCTAACGGCGGCGAGTACGACGCCTGCGCGCTCCGCTTCGGCGGTCGCGGCGAGCTGCTGTGCCAGCGAACGCACCCCGCCTGCCCGTCGCGGCGCCGCGGTGACCAGGGAACCGAGCATCCTGGGCAACGCACCCGATGCGGCCAGGGCGTTCAGCACCGCGGAATCGAGACGCACGCCGACACCGGTCGGCTCGTCCGCGGCAACCGCGCTGTCCAGCAACGCCATTCCGTAGTCGTCGTCCAGCGGTATCAGGCCCTCACGGCGCATCCGCGCGATGTCGGTCTCGGTGAGGGTGCTCGTCATGCCGCTCTCCGCGCGCCACGGTCCCCACGCGATGGACGTGGCGGGCAATCCCCGGTGGTGCCGGTGCTGGGCGAGCGCGTCGAGGAAGGCGTTCGCCGCCGCGTAGTTGGCTTGGCCCGGGCTGCCGATCGTCCCCGCGAACGAGGAGAAGAGCACGAACATCGACAGCTCGAGATCGGCGGTGGCTTCGTGCAGATACCAGGCCGCGTCGGCCTTCGGCCCCAGCACCGTCGCGAGCCGCGCCGAGGTGAGGTCGGTCAGGAGACCGTCGGCGAGAGCGCCCGCGGTGTGCACGACCGCGGTGAGCGGATGTTCCGGCGCCACGGTGGACAGCAGCCGGTCGACGGCCGCCCGATCGCTCACATCACAGGACCGCACCTCCACATGTGCCCCCAGATCGGTCAGTTCCACCGCCAGTTCCGCGGCACCCGGCGCGTCCGGGCCGCGCCTGCTCGCCACCAGCACCCGGCGCACACCGTGCTCGACGACCAGGTGCCGGGCGGTGAGCGCACCAAGGCTTCCGGTCCCGCCGGTGATCAGCACCGTGCCGTCGGGATTCGGCCGCGGCGACCGTGTCCGGTCCGCCCCGGCCCGGCTCAACCGCGGCACGTACACCGCACCGTCGCGCACGGCCACCTGGGATTCCTCGGTCATGGCCAGCGCGGCCGCGACGGCACGGCGGTATCCCGGCCGGTCCGCCACGTCGACCAGGACGATCCGTCCCGGGTTCTCGTGCTGCCCGCTGCGCAGGAGGCCCCACACGGCCGCGCCGGCGAGGTCCACCGGTGCCGCGGGCGTCACGGCGACCGCGCCGCGGGTGACGACGACGACGCGATCGTGGCGGGTCAGCAGTCCGGTGACCCGTTCCGCCGTCTCGGCGAGCCGGGTTCGCACCACGCCGGGCACATCGCTGTCCACCGGTGTCTCTTCGACCTGGATCACGGCGACGGAAGCTCCGTCGACGCGCACGAACTCGTCGGCGCCGCCGCGTGCCCAGTGCTCGTCCGCGACGAGGCCGGTGCGTTCCGCGACCGGCACCGGGACCCACCGGAGCCGATACGGGTCGTGCCCGGTCGGGGCGGCGCCTGCGGAACGCAGCGTGTCGATCGGAATCGGGCGCATGGTCAACGCCGAGATCCGGAAGATCTGCTCCCCGTGCGGATCGGTGAGCGTCACCGCGATCGGCTGGTTGTCCCGGTCACCGGATCCGGACTCGGCCGCGGTCAGCCGTACCCGCGCCGCGCCCGCGCCCACGGCGTGCAGGTCCACGTTCTCCCACGAGTAGGGCACGTAGATCTCGTCCGGAGCAGGCTCCCCGGTGAGCCCGGTGAACCGGATCGCGTGCAGTGCCGCGTCCAGCAACGCCGGATGCAGCCCGAACCGATCGGCCGCCGAATGCTCTTGTTCCGGCAAGCGCACCTCGGCGAAGACCTCCTCGCCGCGCCGCCACAGTGCGGTCAGTCCTTGGAACAGCGGTCCGTGCCCGTAGCCGCGGTCGGCGAACTCGGTGTACATATCGCTGATATCGACCGGCTGCGCCCCGGCAGGCGGCCAGGTTTCCGTCGGGTTCGCCTCGGCCGACGGCGCCTGCGCGACAAGGGTTCCGGTAGCGTGCCGGATCCAGTCCGCCTGTTCCTGCGCGCCGGAACGACGCGGGCGCGAATACACCGACACCGCACGCGCGCCGGTGTCGTCGGGGCCGTCGGCCAGCACGCGCAATTCGACCGAGCCGTCGGCGGGCACCGCCAGCGGCGCCGTCACCACGAGCTCGGCCAGGCGCGGGGTGCCGGTCATCGCGCCGATGTACAGCGCCAGCTCGGCGAAGGCCGTGCCGGGCAACAGCACCGTCCCGCCGATCATGTGGTCGGCGAGCCACGGATGGCTCGACAGCGACAACCGGCCGGTCGCCACCACGCCGTGCGAGTCGGGCAGCCAGACCGCGGCCCCGAGCAGCGGATGGTCGACATCGTCCAGGCCGGAGGACCGCACGTCGGGGGTGTGTTCGATGGCGGACAGCCAATACCGCTGGTGACGGAACGCGTAGGTGGGCAGAGGGATCCGCCGCGACGAGCCGCCCTCCCACAATGGCCGCCAGTCCACCGTCGTTCCGGCGACGTGCGCACGCGCCAGGAACGTCACGAACTGGCGCGCTTCCGCTCCCACGCGGCGGGCCGCCGGGGCCGTCAACCATCCGCTCCCTGGCTCGTCTCCGATGACTCCGCGGGTCATGGTCGTGAGTACGGCGTCGGGACCGATTTCGAGGAACCGGCGCACGCCGGTGTCGGCCAGCGCCCGGATGCCGGGCGCGAACCGGACGGCCGCGCGGATCTGCCCGACCCAGTACTCCGGCTCGGTGAAGGTCTCCCCTACCGCCCCGGTCACATTCGACACGATCGGCAGCATGGGTTCCCGGTAGGTCAGTTTCTCGGCGACCGCGCGGAAGCCGGCCAGCGCGGGTTCCATGCGTGCGGAGTGGAACGCATGGCTGACCTGCAGCCGCGTCGTCTTGCGGCCCTTGGCCGCGAAAGTTCGTTCCAGCTCGTCGATCGCGTCCGTGTCGCCGGAGATCACTACCGCGTCCGGTGCGTTCACCGCGGCGATCGACGCGCGGTCGCCGAAACCGGTGAGTAGTGGCGCCGCATCGGTTTCGGAGACGGATACCGCGAGCATGGCCCCGCCTTCCGGCAGCGCTCCCATCAACCGTCCCCGCGCCGCCACCAACACGCACGCGTCGGGCAACGACCACACTCCCGCCACATACGCGGCCACCAACTCACCGATCGAATGCCCGATCAGCACGTCCGGGGTGATCCCGAACGACTCCACCAGCCGGAACAACGCCACCTCGAACGCGAACAACGCGGGCTGCGTCCACTCGGTCCGATCCAGCACACCCGACGGATCGGCGAACATCACCTCCCGCAACGACGGCGACGGATCACCCACCGCAAGCGAACGCGCCGCGTCGGCCGAGTTCTCCCGCAGCCGATCGAATTCGGCGCACACCTCGTCCAACGCGTGGGCGAACACGGGGTAGGCCGTGTACAGCTCGGCGCCCATGCCCACCCGCTGCGCGCCCTGTCCGGTGAACAGGAACGCGGTCCTACCTGATCCGGCCGTCCCTTCGACCACGCCGGACCCGGTACCCGCGGCCAATTCCGCCAGTCCCGCCAGCAATTGCTGCCGATCACGGCCGAGCGCGGCGCCACGCCACTCCAGCTGCGCGCGGGTCTCCACCAGCGAGCGTCCGACAGCACGGGCGTCGGCGTCGGGATGCTCGGCCGCCCAGGCGCGCAGCCGTTCCGCTTGCGCCCGCAGACCGGCCTCCGATTTCGCCGACACCACCCACGCGATCACACCGTCCGGGTCGCAGCGGTGGTCCCGCACGGCGGGCCGTTCGTCGCGTGCGGGCGCTTCTTCCACGATGACGTGCGCGTTCGTCCCACTGATCCCGAACGACGACACCCCCGCCCGCCGTACCCGCTCCCCCGCGGGCCAGGGCTCCGCTTCGGTCAGCAACCGCACCGACCCCGCCGACCAATCCACGTGCGGCGAGGGAGCGTCCACGTGCAGCGTCCTCGGCAGCATCTCGTGCCGCAGGGCCTGCACCATCTTGATCACGCCGCCCACGCCCGAGGCCGCTACCGAATGGCCGATATTCGACTTCAACGAACCGATCCGCACGGGTTCGGTCCGCCCTTGCCCGTAGGTCGCGATCAGCGCCTGCGCTTCGATGGGATCGCCAAGCGGAGTTCCCGTGCCGTGTGCCTCCACTGCGTCGACGTCGGCCGGCTCCAAGCCCGCCGCCGCCAGTGCCGACGCGATCACCCGCTCCTGCGAGGGACCGTTCGGCGCGGTCAGGCCGTTGGACGCACCGTCCGAATTCACCGCCGAACCCAGGATCACCGCCAGCACCTCGTGGCCCGATCGCCGAGCGTCCGAAAGCCGTTGCAGGGCGAGCACGCCGACCCCTTCCGACCAGCCGACGCCGTCCGCGCCCGCGGCGAACGACTTGCACCGCCCGTCGGGCGCGAGCCCCCGCTGCCGCGCGAAGTCCACGTACAGCTCCGGGCTGCCCGACACCGTCACACCGCCGGCCAGCGCCAGCGACGTTTCCCCGTTTCGCAGCGCCTGGCAGGCCAAGTGCAGCGCCACCAGCGAGGACGAGCACGCCGTGTCCACCGTCATGGCCGGACCCTGCAGGCCCAGGACATAGGCCACCCGTCCCGAGGTGACGCTGTCGGAGTTCCCGGTCATCCGGAATCCCTCGTATGCGCCGACCACCCGCTCGGAATAGCCGGACGGGGTAGCCCCGACGAACACTCCGGTATCGCTGCCGCGCAGCGCGGTCGGATCGATACCGGCGTCTTCCAACGCCTCCCAGGCGGCCTCCAGCATCAGCCGCTGCTGCGGATCCATGGCCGTCGCTTCCCGGGGGCCGATCCCGAAGAAAGCGGCGTCGAACGCGCCCGCGTCGGTGAGGAAGCCGCCCTCGCGCACGTAGGTGGTCCCTGGTTCGTCCGGGTCCGGGTGGTACAGCCGATCGAGGTCCCAGCCCCGGTCCGTGGGGAACGGCGTGATCGCGTCGGTACCCGAGACCAGTAGCTGCCACAGCTGCTCGGCGGAACTCACGCCGCCGGGATAACGGCAGCTCATGCCGACGATGGCGATCGGCTCGTCCGCGCGGGTCCGCGACGTCACCCGCGCCGGACGTGGTCGCGCGGCCGGAGCGTCCCCGAGCCTGGAGACGAGGAAACCCGCCACCGCACGGGAACTCGGATGGTCGAATACCAGGGTCGAGGGCAGCGACAGCCCGGTGGCCTTGGCGAGCCGGTTGCGGAATTCCACACCGGCCAGCGAGTCGAAACCCAACTCCGTGAACGCGGTATCGGGGTCGATCGCCTCCGCGGTGGCGTGCCCGAGCACGGCCGCCGCCTGCTCCCTGGTCACGGCGAGGGCCACCTCGGCACGGTCGGCGGGCGCGGCCGACGCCAGCCGCCCGACCGGATCCCCACCGGCGCGAGCCGTCCGCGCGGACGAGGGCGCCAGCGCACTCAGCAGTTTCGGGAGCGCTCCCGCCTCGGCCTGCTCCGCCAGTCCCGACCGATCGAATTCCGCACCGATCACCAGCGCCGAGCCCGCGGTGAGCGCGGCGTCGAAGAGGGACAGCCCCGTCGTATCGCCGAGCGGGCGGAACCCCAAGCGCCGCAGTCGTTCCAACCCCGATGTACCGAGGTCGCCGGTCATTCCCGTGCCCGCGTTCCACGGCCCCCAGGCCACCGACACCGCGGGCAGGCCCGCGGCACCGCGCAGCCGGACCACCGCGTCGGCGAACGAGTTCGCCGCCGCGTAGTTGCCCTGGCCCGGCGAGCCCGCCAGCCCCGCGAGCGACGAGAACACCACGAACGCCGAAAGATCCGCGTCCCGCGTCGCCTCGTGCAGCAGCCAGGTGCCGTCCACCTTCGGGCGCAGCACCCGATCCACTTGCTCCGTGGTCAGGGTCTCGACGGTGCCGTCGTCCACCACACCGGCGGCATGCACGATGCCGGACAACGGGAACCGCTCCGGCACCGACGCCAGTACCGCGGTGAGGTCGCCGCGATCGGCGATGTCACACGACTCGACATCCACTCCCGCGCCCAGCGCCGACAGCTCCGCGAGGAGATCCGGGACCCCGGCGGCGTCGCGACCGCGTCGCGAGACCAGCAAGAGCCGCCGAACTCCGTGCTCGGTCACCAGATGTCGCGCGATCAGCGCGCCCAGCCCGCTGGTGCCGCCGGTCACCAGCACCGTACCCGTCCCGAACGACATCGCCCCCAGGTCCGGTGCGGCCGCGATCCGGCGCACCCGTGGCGCCGACAACCGGCCGTCGCGCACCGCGACCTGTGGTTCGTCCGCGGCCAGCACCGCAGCCACCACTCCGGCGTCGATCTCGCCGTCCCGATCGAGCAGCACGATCCGGCCCGGATGCTCCGCCTGCACGCTGCGCAGCAGGCCCGCGACGGCAGCGGCCGCCGGGTCGGGCGACTCGCCCGGCAATCCGAGCGCGTTCCGCGTCACCACCATCAGCCGCGCCCGGTCGTACCGCGTGTCGGTCAGCCACGACCGCGTCAGTTCCAGCGTCCGCGTGACCCATTGCCTGCCCGCTCGCGCCGGGTCCGCGCCCGCTTCTGCGGTCTCGGCCACCCAGACGATCGTTGCCGCGTCCACATCGGCGTCGACCGATTCGCTCAGGTCGCCGACGCGCAGGTCGATTCCCGCCACGCTTCCCGTACCGAGCACCGCCATCGATCCCGTCGGCCCGGCGGCGCCGGTGGACACCGGCACCCACTCCAGACCGTGCAGCGGCACCGGCGCCGTATTCGACCGGACCCGCTCCACGGTGCGCCGCTCCACCGGATGCACCACGACGGATTCCGTGCTCAGCACCGGTGCGCCGGCCTCGTCCACCACATCCATCCGGATCCGGTAGCCGCCCGACAGCACCGCGCGGACCCGGACCGGACCGGAGCCGGACCGGGCCAGCCGCAGGTCCCCGACCGTGACCGGCAGCGGAACCCGCCCGGCGGGCAGCTCGTCCATGACGAAGTCGAGCGCGGGGTGCAGACAGGCGTCGAACAACGCCGGATGAATGCCGTAACCCGACGCCGCGGCGGCGGTGGCGTCGTCCAGCGATACCTCGGCGAACACCTCGTCGCCGCGCCGCCACACCGCACGCATCCCGCGGAAGGCGGGACCGTATTCCATTCCCAGGCGCGCGATCCGCCGATAGATCGCCTCTTCGTCGAGTTGTTCCGCGCCCGTGGGCGGCCAAACTCGATCCCAGCCGGTGGCGAGTTCGGAGCCGGGGTCGGCGGCGAGCACGCCACCGGCATGGGGGACCCACGCCTCGGCGTCGTCGAGGTCCGCGGTCCGGGAGTACAGGGTGAAGCTGCGCCGACCGTCCGCTTCGGCCGCACCGACCGACACCTGCACGTCGACGGCGCGCTCACCGAGGGCCAGTGGGATGTCCAGCCGCATCTCCTCGACCGAGCGCATCCCGAGCCGATCGCCGATCGCCGACATCAGTTCCAGATACGTCGTCGCCGGTACCACCGGCGTGCCGAACACCACGTGATCGGCGATCCACGGCTGCCTGCCATTCGACAGCTGCCCGGTGAACAGCCATTCGTCCTTGCCCGCCACCGGCACCGCGTCCAGCAGGATCGGATGGTCGACGGCGCCCGCCGCGACCGGCCGGACCACGTCCAGCCAGTAGCGCCGACGCTGAAAGGCATAGGTGGGCAGTGAAATACGCACCGGGGACCGGCCCTCCGACAAGGGCTGCCAGTCCACCTCGACACCGGCGTTGCAGGCATGCCCGAGGAAGCCGAGGAACTGGGTGACCTCATCGACGCCGCGCCTGCTCGCCGCCGCCACGACGGACCGGGACCCGACCTCGTCGGGCAGGCACTGACGGGTCATCGCCGTCAGCACCGCGTCGGGGCCCACCTCGAAGAACTTCCGGACACCGAGGTCAACCAGCGCGTCGACACCCGGGGCGTAGCGCACGGTGTCGCGGACATGACCGGCCCAGTACAGCGAATCCGACAGCGCTTCGCCGCCCACGACGCCGAACACGTTCGACACCACCGGCAGCAGCGGGCTCCGGTAGTCGAGACCGGCGGCCATCGCCTCGAATTCCGGCAGCATCGGTTCCATCGACGCCGAGTGGAACGCGTGGCTGACCCGCAACCGTGACGTCTTGATCCCGTCCGCCGTCAGCACGGATTCCAGCTCCGCGACGGCCGTTTCGGTACCGGAGATCACGATCGCGGAGGGTCCGTTGACCGCCGCGATCGACAGTTCGCCGCGGAATCCGGCGATGAGCTCGGCCGCTCGCTCCGAAGGGACGGCCGCGGCCAGCATCGCGCCGCCTTCGGGCAGCGCGCCCATCAACCGCCCCCGCGCCGCCACCAACGCGCACGCGTCGGCCGTCGACCACATCCCCGACACGTACGCGGCGACCAATTCGCCGATCGAATGCCCGATCAGCACGTCCGGGGTGATCCCGAAGGACTCGATCAACCGCACCATCGCCGCCTCGTAGGCGAACAACGCGGGCTGGGTGTACTCCGTGCGGTGCAGGAGGTCCGCACCCGCGGCACCGAAGACGATGTCCCGCAACGACATTCCAGGCTCGGGGAATTCGAGCAGACCGTCGAATTCGGCGCGCAGCTCGTCGAACGCCGCCGCGAAGACCGGGAACGTCGCGTACAGCTGAGCGCCCATGCCGACCCGCTGCGCCCCCTGCCCGGTGAACAGGAACGCGATCTTCCCGCCGACGGGGCCGCCCTCGGCCACTCCCGGCGACCCCGCACCGGTCGCCAGATCCGCCAGCCCGGCCAGCATGGCCGCGCGGTCGCCCGCGACCACCGCGGCGCGCCGATCGAATCGGGCCCGCGTCGTGAGCAGCGAATGGGCCACGTCCACCGGGTCGGCGTCGGGCCTGTCCGCGAGCCACTCGCGCAACCGAGCGGCCTGCGCCCGCAGCCCCGCCTCGGTTTTCGCCGACAGCAGCAGCGGCATTCCCGGCGCCGTCGGCGAAGCGTCGGCCGGTTTCGTCACCGCCGCGCGCTGCGGGGCGCCCGGCGCTTCCTCCACGATGACGTGCGCATTGGTGCCGCTGATCCCGAACGCGGACACCCCCGCCCGGCGCACCCGCTCGACCGAGGCCGACCACGGCCGCTGTTCGGTCAGCAATCGCACGGCCCCCGCCGACCAGTCCACGTGCGGCGACGGAGCGTCCACGTGCAGCGTCTTCGGCAGCATCTCGTGCCGCAACGCCTGCACCATCTTGATCACGCCACCGATCCCGGCGGCGGCCTGGGCGTGCCCGATATTCGACTTCAGGGAACCGACCCACAGCGGCTCGGTCCGGCCCTGCCCGTAGGTCGCCATCAACGCCTGCGCTTCGATCGGGTCGCCCAGCGGTGTGCCCGTGCCGTGCGCCTCCACCGCGTCCACGTCCTCGGGAGCCAGCCCCGCCGTGGCCAGCGCCGCCGCGATCACCCGTTCCTGCGACGGACCGTTCGGCGCGGTCAGCCCGTTGGACGCACCGTCCTGGTTCACCGCCGAACCCCGGATCACCGCGAGCACGTCGTGACCGAGCCTGCGCGCGTCCGACAGCCGCTCGAGCACCAGCACACCCACGCCTTCGGCCCAGCCGACACCATCGGCGGAGGCCGAGAAGGCCTTGCACCGCCCGTCCCGGGAAAGACCGCGTTGCCGCGAGAACTCGACGAACATGAACGGCGTCGACATCACCTGGGCGCCACTGGCCAGCACCAGCGAACTCTCCCCTTGGCGCAGCGCCTGACAGGCCAGGTGGATGGCCACCAGCGAGGAGGAGCAGGCGGTGTCGATCGTGACCGCCGGACCCTCGAATCCGAAGGTGTAGGCCACGCGACCGGAGAGCACGCTACTGGTGGAACCGGTACCGATATAACCTTCGGCTACCGAACCCGCGGCCTTGGCGATCTCCTCGTAGTCCTGATAGGAGACCCCGGTGAACACGCCGGTGTCACTGCCGCGCAATACCGACGGATCGATACCGGCGTGCTCCAGCGCCTCCCACGACGCCTCCAGCAGCAACCGCTGCTGCGGATCCATCGCCGCCGCCTCGCGCGGACCGATTCCGAAGAAGCCCGCGTCGAAATCGGCCATGCCGGAAAGGAATCCACCTCGGTCCAGGTAGGAGGTTCCCGGGTGGTCGGGGTCGGGATCGAACAGCCGATCCAGGTCCCACCCGCGATCGACGGGGAACGCGCCGATCGCGTCCGCACCGGCGGCCACCAGCTCCCACAGTCCATCCGGCGATTCGATACCGCCCGGGTACCGGCAACTCATGCCGACGATCGCGATCGGCTCATCGGCACGGATCCGGCGCGTCACCCGCGCGGGCCGCCCCGCGTCGGTTTCGGTCGCCTCGCCCACCCGCGAGCGCACGAATGCCGCCACCGCCGCGGCGGTGGGGTGATCGAACACCAGCGTCGAGGGCAGTTGCACGCCGGTGGCCTTGGCGAGGCGATTGCGGAACTCGACACCGGCGAGCGAATCGAAGCCCAGTTCGGTGAACGGCGCCGTGGGATCGATGGCGTCGCCGGAGATATGGCCGAGCACACCGGCGACCTGTTCGCGAACGACGTCGAGCACGATCTCCGCACGCTCCTGCGCGGGCGCGGCGGCCAGCCGACGCGCCAATGTCCCGCTCGTCTCGGCAGCCCGCCGCACCGGCACCGTGACGATCGACTGCAGCAGTCGCGGCAGCGCGCCTTCCCGGGCCTGCACCGCCAGTGCCTCGGTGTCGAACTCCGTCGCGATCACGACCGGCGACGACGCGGCGACGGCGCGATCGAACAGCGCCAAGCCATCCGCCGTTTCCAGCGGCCGCACGCCGAGGCGACCCATCCGCGCCATCGCCGCGCCGCCCAGCCCACTGGTCATGCCGATGCTCTGGTTCCAGGATCCCCAGGCGATCGATACCGCGGGCAGCCCCGCCGCCCGCCGCCGTGCTGCCAGCGCGTCCAGGAACGCGTTCGCCGCCGCGTAATTCCCTTGGCCGGACGTGCCGACCACACCCGCGACCGAGGAGAACAGCACGAAGGCGGCCAGTCCGAGGCCGCCGGTCAGTTCGTGCAGATGCCAGGCGGCGTCTGCCTTCGACGCCAGCACCCGGTCGAGCTGTTCGGCGGTCAGGGTTTCGATGGTGGCGTCATCGAGCACGCCCGCGGAATGGATCACCGCGCTGGGCGCGAACTCATCCGACAGATCCGCCAGCAGCGCCGCCACTTCGGCCCGGTCGCCCACATCGCAGGCCGCCACCCGCACCCGCGCGCCCGCGGCGGTCAGCTCGCTCACCAGATCGGCCACCCCGTCGGCCTGTTCACCGCGCCGCGACACCAGCACCAGCCGCCGCACGCCGTGGGTGGCGACGACATGACGCGCCGCCTCGGCTCCCAGTCCGCTGGTGCCACCGGTGATCAGCACCGCACCCGCACCGAGACCGTTGCCGTCCGCCGCCGCGTGCTGCCTGCGCAGCCGCGGGACGCGCAGTTCTCCGCCGCGCACGACCAGCTGCGGTTCCTCCGACCGCACCGCCGCGGCGATCACTTCGGTCGTGACGTCGTCCTCGGGTGCGGCGTCGAGGAGAACGAACCGGCCGGGGTGTTCGGCCTGGGCGCTGCGCACCAGACCGCACACCGCGGCCCCGGCCGGGTCAGGGCTCTCGCCCGGCAGGCACGCGGCACCCCGCGTCAGGATCACCAGCCGCGAATCGTGCCACCGTTCCTCGGCGTGCCATTCCCGTATCAACTCCAGCGCCGCCCGCAGCCAGGTACGCGTCCGCGCGGTCACGTCGCCATCGGCCGGTTCGTCCGGCGACCACACGACGATCTCCGGCGGCGCCTGGTCGCCGAGTAGATCGGCCGGTGCCGTCCCGCGGCGATCGGCGCCCGCGACACTCGCCTCCCCGAGCAGCGCGATCGTCCCCGCCGCGCCGCCCGCGTCGGCGGCCACCGGCACCCATTCGATGTCCGACAGGGACGCACGGCGTCCAGCTCCACGGTCGAGCGCCTTGGCATCCACCGGGCGAGCCGTCAGTGCGTCGAGGCTCAGCACGGGCGCACCGGTGTCGTCGAAGGCGGCCACCCGGATCCGTCCGGCCCCCACCCGTTCCAGGCGCACCCGAAGCGCCGTCGCCCCCGCGCGATACAGCCGGACCCCACCGAACGAGAACGGCAAGGGCAGCCTGCCCGCGGGCATGTCGTCGGCCAGTTCGGTGATCGCGGTGTGGAAGGCGGCGTCCAGCAGGGCGGGATGGATGCCGAAGGCCGGTCCCTGAGCGTCGGGCTCGGTAGTGAGCGACACCTCGGCGAGCAGGTCGTCGCCGTCGTGCCAAGCCGAGGTGACGCCTTGGAACAGCGGACCGTAGCCGAAGCCGAGCCGCGCCAACCGGTCGTAGAGTCCGTCGACCGGCACCGGTTCGGCCCCGCTCGGCGGCCATCGCCCGTCCTCCGGCGCGGCGTGCCATCCCGTTTCGACCCAGGCGGGCACACTCTCCGCGGCGGCGACGAGGACACCGTTGGCGTGTGAAATCCACTCGCTCGCTTCGGTTCCTCCGGGCACCACCGCACGCGAATAGATCGCGAACCGGCGCGCGCCCGCGTCGTCGGCGGGTTCGACGGTCAGCTGCACGTCGATCGCGACGTCGTCGGTCAGCGACAGCGGCGCTTCCAGCAGTAGTTCTTCGACGAACCCGGCACCGAGCCGGGCCCCCGCGGTGAGTGCCAGTTCCACGAACGCGGCGCCGGGCAGCAGCGCCGACCCGAAAACGGCGTGCTCGGCCAGCCACGGGTGCGTCCGCAACGACAGCCGACCGGTGAACAGCCATTCGTCCCGACCGGCCAACGGCACGGCACCGGTAAGCATCGGATGATCCGATGACTCGCGTGACGCCTCGACTCCGAGCGGCTCCAACCAGTACCGCTGCCGCTGGAACGCGTACGTCGGCAACGACACACGTTCTGGTGTCCGCCCGCTGAAAAGGGGGCGCCAGTTCACCTCGACACCGGCGGTGTGAGCTTGCGCGAGCATGGTGATGTACTGCGTCACCTCGTCGCCCGAACGGCGCGACGCGGCCGTCACCATCGACTCGGCTTCGATCCGCGGGTGTTCGGCCAGGCAGCGACGTGTCGTCGCGGCCAGCACCGCGTCCGGGCCGACTTCGACGAAGCGGCGGACCCCGGCGGCCACGAGAGCGTCCACGCCCGGCGCGAACCGCACGCAGCCGCGTAGCTGCTCGACCCAGTAATCCGGGTCGGTGAATTCGGCCCCGGCGAGCGTCCCGGACACATTCGACACCACCGCGATCGTGGGCATCCGGTACGTCAGCCGCTGTGCGACCGCGCGGAATTCCGCGAGCATGGGATCCATTCGCGCGGAATGGAACGCATGGCTGACCCGCAGCCGCGAGATCGTGACCCCCGCATCGGACAGCTGCCGCTCGACCGCACCGACGGCGTCCGCGTCGCCGGAGAACACCACCGACGACGGACCGTTCACCGCCGCCACCGACAGTTGACCCTCGTGAGCAGCCGTGATCTCGACGGCCCGCTGCTCGGTGACCGCCGCGGCGAGCATGGCGCCGCCTTCGGGCAACGCCCCCATCAGCCGCCCACGCGCCGCCACCAACGCGCACGCATCCGCCGTCGACCACACACCCGCCACATACGCCGCCACCAACTCACCGATCGAATGACCGATCAGCACATCGGGAGTGAGGCCGAACGACTCGACGAGCCGGAACAACGCCACCTCGAACGCGAACAGCGCAGGCTGCGTGAACTCGGTGCGGTGCAGCAAATCCGCACCCGCGGCGCCGAAGACGACGTCCTTCAGCGAGACACCCGGCCCGAGCAAGCGATCGAATTCGGCACACAACTCGTCGAATGCCGTGGCGAACACCGGAAACGCCGCATACAACCCTGCCCCCATGCCCACCCGCTGCGCACCCTGACCGGTGAACAGGAAGGCCGTCTTCCCCGATCCGGCCACACCTTCGAGCGCACCGGCGGACGCACCGGCCGCCAAGTCCGCCAACCCGGACAGCAACTGGTCACGATCGCTACCGGCCACCGCGGCGCGCCGATTCCATTGCGCCCTGGTTTCGATCAGCGCGGACGCCACGCTCCACAGGTCGGCGTCCGGGTGTTCGAGCAGCCACGCGTGCAGCCGCGCCGCCTGGGCGCGGAGCGCGTCATCGGTCTTCGCCGACACCAGCAACGGAACGACGGTTGCCGCGCACGCCGGACCGGCTTCGGTATCGGCGGACTCGCCGTCGGCCCCGGCGACCGGCGCGGGCGCTTCCTCCACGATCACATGCGCGTTCGTGCCGCTGATCCCGAACGACGACACACCCGCACGGCGCACCCGCTGCGCCGACGTGGGCCATGCTTCCGCCTCGGTCAGCAGCCGCACCGCCCCCGCCGACCAATCCACGTGCGGCGACGGCGCGTCCACGTGCAACGTCTTCGGCAACACCCCGTGGCGCAGCGCCTGCACCATCTTGATCACACCGCCGACACCCGCCGCCGCCTGCGCATGACCGATGTTCGATTTCAGGGAACCGATTCGCAGCGGCTCGTCCCGCTGCTGTCCGTACGCGGCGATCAGGGCCTGCGCCTCGATCGGATCTCCCAGCGACGTGCCCGTACCGTGCGCCTCGACCGCGTCCACATCAGTGGGCGTCAGCCCTGCCGCGGCCAGCGCCGAGGCGATCACCCGCTCCTGTGACGGACCGTTCGGCGCGGTCAAACCATTGCTCGCGCCATCCTGATTCACCGCCGAGCCCCGGATCACGGCGAGCACCTCGTGCCCCGACCGCCGCGCATCCGACAGGCGCTCCAGCACCAGCACGCCCACGCCTTCGCCCCAGCCCACCCCGTCGGCCGCCGCCGAGAACGCCTTACACCGACCGTCCCGCGACAGACCTCGCTGCCGGGAGAACTCGACGAACAGGAACGGTGTCGACATCACCGTGACGCCGCCCGCCAGCACGAGCGACGCCTCTCCGCGCCGCAGCGCCTGGCAGGCCAGGTGGATGGCCACCAGCGACGACGAACACGCCGTGTCCACCGACACGGCAGGGCCTTCCAGGCCCAACGTATAGGCCACCCGGCCCGAGACCACACTGCCCGTCGAACCGATACCCGCGTAGCCCTCCGCGATCGGTCCGGCGGCCCTGGCGGTGTGCTCGTAGTCCTCGTACATGACACCGGCGAACACGCCGGTATCGCTGCCGCGCAGCGAGGTCGGGGCGATACCGGCGTTCTCCAGGGCCTCCCAGGAAGCCTCCAGCAGCAGCCGCTGCTGCGGGTCGGTCGCCGCCGCCTCCCGGGGGCCGATGCCGAAGAATCCCGCGTCGAAGTCGCCCGCGCCGCGCAGGAAGCCGCCCTCCCGCGTGTACACCTTGCCGAAGCGGTCCGGATCCGGGTCGTACAGCCCCTCGAGGTCCCAGCCCCGGTCCGCCGGGAACCCGCCCACCGCGTCCACTTCCGCCGCGACCAGCTCCCACAGCTGCTCCGGCGATTCGACGCCGCCCGGATAGCGGCAGCTCATGCCGACGATCGCGATCGGCTCGTCGATCTTCTCCCGCAACTGGGTCAGATCATCGCGAGTCGTCATGAGCTCGACGGTGACCTTCTTCAGGTACTCCAACATGCGGTCGGACGATTCACCAGCGCTCGAGTCCACGTTTCACATCCCGGGTATCGCAGGGTCGACGAAGAAACCCGGCGTCGCGAGCAGCGGCGCGGGTCGGCGAGAACTACCGAGTAGTTAGATCAGGTGTCGGTGACGAAGCAGCCGGTCGAGGCACGGGCGAGCAGGGTGACTCGCCCGCGCGCACCTGCACGGCTGCGCATTGCGGCAGAATAATGTTTCTCGGCGGTCACCGAGACGGACATCTCGCCGTTACCTTTACTGACGGTAAATCCGACACCATAGAACACTTCACTTACCACAAATCTTTATCCGTGGCGAGCGCTTCGTTTCCCACTGCTGAGAAGAGGAACCTACAGCACATGCACAATCTTTCTTCGGCGATCAAGGCGACCGGACGATCGTCCAGTCGCGTGCTGAGCGTTAGCCTGCCAGCCATTCCGGTTTCCCGCAAGTGATACGCAGACCCCGCTGTTCCATAGATCGGTCGCCGACCCGCCGGACCATCGGAGGCGATTCGCACCCCTTCCCGGCACACCGAAGGGGCTGGGGCGAATGCCGTACGGCAGACCACTTACACCGATGTCATGTGCGTATGCCGCAAGCCCGCACCGTTCGCCTCGATGGGCAAACCACCGCCGTGACATCGTATGTCGCTGCGGATCCGAGCTGCGACCCGCCTCGCGGCCGAGCGAAGCATGTGGTCCGCCCTCGTGCCATCCCGCGAACGGGTCGTAACAAGATCGTTGCTGGGCACCGATGCCGATCCAAAGCCCGGAAGCGAAGACCGCCATTTCCGGCACGCCCGAAGTGTTACCTACGGAATTCCTGCAAGGCGGACGGATACGACTGAGCCGTCCCGAATACACACCTGAAAATGCGACGTCCAACCTGATTCGCCGGAATGCAGATTTCACGCCCGCCCACGTTCCGCGTGACCACTCCGACCACAGTTCATGCGGGCGGCACAGGGCCCGCATTATCGCGGCTCGTCGGCGTAGCGGCCTATTCGGAACAGCTTTTGTTCACGTGAACAAAAGTAATGACGGCCCAATTTTCGCGAATGTTCGTTCGAAGCGAACGGCGACTACGGCCGGGATTCGGCGCGGCAGTCGCTGAGCGCGGTCGGCCGGATCCGGAATGCCCGATGCCCACCGAGCGGCGGTGCGAGGGTCCGCTCGGTGGGCACACCGCCGCGCGCCGGGGACGTGCGCGCCGGACAGAGGCGGGTCGAGGGATCCCGTCCGGCGGGCGAAACGCGTGGCGGTCGGTGCTTCCGTCGAGCGGGCGGCCGAAGTCAGGGCACGAGCCACGCCGCTCGACGGAAACAGGTCATTCGATGGCAGAAGCGCGCTGGTCGACGGCATCGAAGCCGGGCCAACGCTAGAACCGGCGGACGCGGTCACCTATGCGCGACGACCGGATCTGGAGACCTCACGAACCCGTTCGGCGCGGTTGGGGAAACGGCACAAAGAATGCGAAAGAGCGCTCCCGGCATTCGGCGAATAGGTCGTCCGGCACAAGCGAGCAGCCCGGAAACGGTGAATTATCCAGATCACCAAGCCATTACGGCTCTGCGACGGCCTACGGCCGCATCATGGACGGACGCCGCACCCCAGCCATCGGTGGCCATCCGGTGGCCGACCGCTTGGAGATTCCGTGTCCGCCATCGTGGTTCCGCTCGCCCGCACCGCGCCGGGCGCGCGGTCGCCGACGCCGCCGTGCCGATCACCTCGGCCGGTCACCTCGCCCGCGCGGTGGGCACCTGCTACCGACGCGGCACGGACGTGGTCGGCACGGTGACTCCCGAGCAGGTGCCTCCCCGGGCGTGGCGGTTCGGTCCGCTCCCGTGACGAGAGCCCGCCGTCGTCCGCCGTTTCCGCATTACAGGAGCAACCATGAACGAGACCGCGGTGAATCCGGCCGATCAGGCCAGATCGCTCGTCGACCATAGATACCGTTCCACTCTCCGCTATGAGGTGGAACGGGAAAAGATCCGGGAATTCGCCCGCGCCGTCCAGGATTCCCATCCCGCGCATCGGAGCGAGGACGCCGCGGCCGAACTCGGTTTTCCCGGGCTCATCGCGCCCGCCACATTCAGCTCGATAATCCTCACCAGAGTGCACCGCGAAATTCTGGATACGCTGATCACCGGCTACGACCCGACCCGGATCCTGCACGCGGACCAAGTTTTCGACTTCGGCAGGCCGTTGCTGGCGGGCGATCGCCTGACCTGCGACATCTATTTCGAATCGTTCCGGCACTTCGGCGATTACGACGTCCTCGCGATCAAGAGCGTGCTCATCGACCAGCACGGCACTGTGGTGCAGACCGGCTCCAGCGCATTGCTCGCCCGGGTGGGCGGTCGCGATCCGTGGTTGGCCGATGCCGTACGCAAGGTCGCCATGGGCCATCGCTCCCCGGACGCACCGGCTCGGGGCAGCGCCGTCGTGCCGGCCGCGGCGGATCACCTCGCGCCGACGCCGCTACGCCGGGTACCGCGTCCGCGCGTCGCTTTCGCCGACCTTTCTGTGGGCGCCGAACTGCCCCTTCGCACCATGCGCCTGTCCCGTGGCGACCTGGTCAACTACGCCGGGGTGACGGGCGAATCCAATCCGGTGCTGTTCGACGAAAGGGTCGCGGTCGCCAGCGGCCTGCCGACCGTGGTCGCTCCTGGCATGCTCAAACTGGGTCTGGCCACCTCGTTCTTGAGCTCCTGGCTCGGTGACCCCGCGGCCCTCACCCGGTTTCGTGTGCAGTTCGCGCACAACACGCAGCACCTGCGCATACCACCGGTGGGCACCGGCGTCGTCCAATTCCGCGGCCGGGTCACTTCCATCGACCCGCGCAGGCGGCGGGCGACCATCGCGGTCGACGCGCGCGCCGAGGGACGCAGACTGTTCGGCTATGCCGCCGCCGAAGTGCGCTTCCCCTAGGCGAGCACCGGCTGATCAGGCCGCCGTACCGGCCCGGTCGCGGACAGTCACGCGCGACAGGCCGACGAGCGACGCCAGGCGACGGTGCGAATCCAGCCGCGCGTCGCGATCGTAGGTGCTGGTGTGCACGAGGATCTCGTCGGCGCCCGTCCTGCCCACCAGCCGCTCCAGTTGGCCGGCGACCTCGTTCTCGGTTCCGTACAGGTGGCCGCGCAACCCTTCGTCGAAGATCCGACGCTCCCGATCGGTCATGGTGCGCGCCGCGATTTCCGCGGGCGGCAGCAGGGGCGGGAACTCGCCACGGGTGCGCGCGTATGCGCCGGACCACGCCTCCGGCAGCAGCAGCCGATGCGCTTCGGCAGTGCTGTCGGCGATCACGATCGAGGCGGAGACCACGACGTAAGGCGCCGCGCCCACCGCGGCGGGGCGGAACTGGGCACGATAGCGCTCGATAGCCTCCACCATGCGGTCCTCCGCGCCGACCGCGGCGATGACCAGCGGCAGCCCGAAGCGGGCGGCGCGCTCGGCGCCGGACCCGGTCGCCAGCAGGAACGCCGGGATACGCAGCCCTTCGGCGGGCCACGCGTGCACCCCCTGTCTGCCCTCGGCGAAGTACCCCAGCAGCTCGGCGAGCTGGGCGTCGAAGTCCTCCGCGTCGCGCTTGTCGTGCCCCAGCGCTCGCCGCACGCCGTCGGTGAACCCGACCGAACGGCCGAGACCCATGTCGATGCGTCCCGGGTAGAGCGATTCCAGCACGCCGAACTGCTCGGCGACCACCAGCGGCTGGTGGTTGGGCAGCATCACACCGCCCGTGCCGATCCGGATCCGCTCGGTCGCTCCCGCCGCCGCGGCCGCGAGCACGGTCGGGGCCGAGCCCGCCACGCCGGGCACACTGTGGTGCTCCGACACCCAGAAACGGTGGTAGCCCCACTGTTCGGCGAGCCGGGCGAACTCGACGGTCTCCCGCAACGCGGCCGGATGGCTCTGACCGCGCCGGACGCGCGAGCGATCGAGAACAGAGAACCGGACAGGGGACAGCGCCGAGGTCATATCGGTGTCAACGCGAGCGCGCCGCGCTCATTCCGCCGATTCACGACGGCGTGGGCAGCCCCAGCGCCTGCGCCAGCACCCGCCACGCCTTCGGCAGCTGCGCCTGGAAGTCCGGCCAGGTGTGCATGCCCGCCGCGGTGTACTCCAGGGTGGCGGGCATGCTCAGCTGGGACAGGCGGTCGGCGAACCGCTCGGTGCAGGCCCGGGCGCCCGCTTCCAGCGCCGCACCGCCGCCTGCGGTTTGCAGCGCTTCCGCGACCGACGGGGAGTTCGCGACCGACACCAGATCCGCTCCCGTCGGCAGCCCGGTCGCCGCCGAGAGGTAGACGGCGGTGTCGCGCAGGTTCTCCGCGTGCAGCAGGCTGTCGTGCGCGGCCCACTCCGGTGAGGTCGGCGGGCCCCAGAGATTGTTCACGTTGCCGCCGCGCGAGGCGACCGTGATGGTGGTCACCGCGTGCCCCAGCGGGTCGGCGGTGGAGTAGCACCCGCTCATCCCGGCGACGGCGCGGTACCAGCCCGGATGGCGCTGGGCGAGCATCATCGCCGCCTGCGCGCCCATCGATACCCCGGCGATGGCGCGACGCCCGTCGGTGCGCAGCAGCGACTCCACGATGGGTGGGAGCTCGGTGGTGAGGAACGTCTCCCAGCGGTTGAGTCCGAGTGCGGCGTCCTGCCGGACCCAGTCGCTGTACATGCTGCCGGTGCCGCCGCCGGGCAGCACCACGTCCACCGGCTTGCCCGCGAAGAACTCGGCGGCTGCGCCCTTGGTCAGCCATGCGGACGTGGCATCGCCGTCGACGCCGTCGAGTAGATACAGCACCGGGCGCGGCGCCGCGCCGCTGCCGCGCAGGATGTCGACGGTAATGATCCGGCGCATCGCCGCCGAGGCGATCGACAGCCGTTCGTGCCCCCCGCCCAGGTCCTCGATCGAGAGCAGCCCGGTGCGGGTCATGGCGGGGTCGACGGCGGGCGGCGGGGTCTGGGGCACCGGATCAGCGAGTACGGGCGCAGCGGCAGCGGTGGCGATGAGAGCCATCGCCACCGCGGTGATCGGCATACGTAGGCTCATCCGGCTGCGGCGGCCCGTTCCGCTTGTCTGGCCGCGGCGCGTTCGCGCTGTTCCTCGAACCGGCGCGCCCGGATCTCCAGGTCTTCGAGGTAGGCGTGCAGTTCCTCGCGGGCTCGTTCGCCGTCGCCGGTCAGATCGTCGCGTTCGAAGACGTGCCACGCGCGCAGCACCGGACGCACCACCACATCGAGATGCTGACGCAAGTCGTAGATGCCGTGCTTGGCCAGCAGCACGGCGTTGCGCCGGAAATTCGGCTGGGTCAGCCCCGGCATCTGGAATCGGGTGACCACGCTGGTGATGGCGCGCAGCGCTTCGTTCGGCACCAGGTCGAGGGCCGCGGCGCTGATGTTCCGGTAGAAGATCATGTGCAGGTTCTCGTCGGCGGCAACTCGCTGCAGCATACGCTCGGCGATCGGTTCCTCGCAGGCCGCTCCCGTATTGCGGTGGCTGATCCTGGTCGCGAGCTCCTGCAACGTGACGTAAGCGACCGAATGGAGCAACCGCTCCTCTTCGTCGGGCGTGGCGAAGCCGGTGGTCATGTGCGCCATCCGTGCCTGCTCCAGCAGCACTGGATCGACCGCGCGGGTCACGACCAGATAGTCGCGCATCACGATGGCGTGACGGTTCTCCTCGGCGGTCCACCGGCCCACCCAGGTACCCCACACCCCGTCCAGCGAGAACGCCTCCGAGATCTCCTGGTGATACGACGGCAGATTGTCCTCGGTGAGCAGATTGGTGATCATCGCGGTCTGCGCGACCTCGGAAAGCGCGGATTGCCCCGGCTCCCAATCGATTCCGCCGAGGGCGGCGAAATTGCGGCCGTCGTCCCACGGCACGTAATCGTGCGGATTCCACGATTTCGCCTTGCGCAGATGGTCGTTGAGCAGGCGTTCGGCGGTGGGCTCCAGTTCGCGCAGAATATCGCGATCGGTCAACGCGGTGGTCACTGGCACTCCTTTGCTCACCCTCGAGATCAGGGCACAGTCGACGATAGCGGCGGAATATCAGGCAGAACGGCCGATCACGCGATCGTTGGACGAGGTGACGATGGCCATATGGCCCGGCTGGGGCAGTTCACAAGCCGGGGCATCGCCCGCGTCGGACACCCGGTACAGCCCCGGCGGCCCGCCCGCCGCCCGCAGCCGGTCCAGCAGATCGTGGGCGCGACCGGCCAGTTCCGGGATGCGCGCGGTGCGGCCGGTGGCCACCGCGGCCGTCAACGGGACCTCGGCGGCCTCGCCGACGATGGCCAGCACGTCGTCGGTCATGGTGAATGTTCCGGTGCGGGCGGGTACGTCGTCGAGCGGCACCAGCACCGTGCCGCCCGCGGCGGAGAGCACCGACAAGGCCCGTGAGCCGAGCGGACCGGCCAGCGCGGCCTGCACGCGACGGAGTTTTCGCCGGGCCGCGTCCGTGCCCGTGCCGGGTCTTCGCTCGTCCGGATGCGCCGGAATGCCCAGCGCGACGACCTGATACGACCGTGCGATCGGAATGCCGGTCGCCCTGGCGAGTTCGCCGACCGCGTGCCCGCCCAGCAGCGCGGAGACCAGCGTCTGAGCCGCAGTCTGATGTTCCCGCGCGACCGCGCGATGCTCGTCGACATAAGCGGTCGACGCCGCCACGGTCACCATCTCCAGTACGTGGACCGCCAATCGCGCACCCGCGAGAAAATGATCGGTTCGCTCGTCGGCGACCTCGTCGGCGAGGAATTCCAGGCCGCTGCGGATTTCGTCGTGATATGCGCCGAGCACCGTTTCCAGTGTGATGCCCTCCCGCGCCCAGCGCGAGGCGAAACCGGCGATCTCCGGCAGCCGGACCGCCGCGGGCGCCGGACGCGGAGCCAGTAGTTCGACAGCGGCCGCCAGACAATTCCGCGCGGTCGTCGCGATATCACCGGACGCGTCGCGGCCGGAACGCCCGGCCAGGTGTGTGACGAGTTTCGACGTGAACGTCTCGGTACTCGTTCTCGGCTGCCTGCCCATCATGCCTCCCGAAGGTTAGCGTCGGATCGTGATGGAATCGAGATATGTTCCGCCGAATCGGGTAAGTCATCAGCGGCCGCCCGACCCGTTGGGCGCAATCACAACTTTTCGCTGGAAGTTCGCGGGGACCCGCGTCCCGCACGGGCAGAACCGCTGCGGCACCGGGGTTTTCGGATCCGGCCCCATGCCTTCGCGGGCGCACCGATTTCCGGAGTATGTGACGCAGCGCCGTCCGCGCATTTCCGGCGCTGCGTCGAGATCACCCTAGATCCGCGGGCACCGCCTGAGTAGTCCGCGTGGGCGCTCTGGGGACGGTTCATCGACACCCGCGGCCACGATTGGGACGTCGCACAGTCCGTGTCGTCGCGGTGGGCCGGGGCGTCGCGTGCTATGAACCGAGGGCCCGAAAGGCACACCTATGAGCTGTTCCATGAGATCTTCCGAACCGCTGTGCAGCAGATCGCGCCGCCGATAGCATCGAGCGCCGCGCTGCCGTACGGCGTCGCGACGAGTTTCGAAGGGCGACAACACATATGAGCGGTACGCGAGAGAAGCTGCACGAGCTGCGCGGAATCCTCGAGCTGGCCGAAGAACCCGCGGGCGAGAACGGCATCGCGAAGCGCAAGGCAAAGGGCATTCCCAGCGCGCGGGAGCGGGTGCGCGCGCTACTCGACCCGGGAAGTTTCGTGGAGATCGGCGCGCTGGTGCGCCAGCCGGGCACCCCGGGAGCCATGTACGGCGACGGTGTGGTCACCGGTCGCGGGCGGATCGACGGTAGGCCGGTCGTGGTGATCGCGCACGATCAGACCGTCTTCGGCGGCTCGGTCGGCGAGATGTTCGGCCGCAAGGTCGCCGCGGCGCTGGATTTCGCCACCAGGAACGCCTGCCCGGTCGTGGCGATCAACGACTCCGGCGGCGCCCGCATCCAGGACGCGGTCACCTCGCTGGCCTGGTACGCGCTGATGAGCCGCCGCCAGGAACGACTGTCGGGCTTCGTCCCGCAAGTGTCGATCATGCTGGGCAAATGCGCGGCCGGGTCGGTCTACGCACCGGTCAACACCGACATCCTGATCGCGACCGAGAAATC
Organism: Nocardia sp. NPDC004260; assembly: GCF_053603155.1. Classification (NCBI taxonomy): domain Bacteria; kingdom Bacillati; phylum Actinomycetota; class Actinomycetes; order Mycobacteriales; family Nocardiaceae; genus Nocardia; species Nocardia sp. NPDC004260. Next base: position 56,321 of record NZ_JBSGEZ010000024.1, read on the forward strand.
CTACATGTTCGTCACCGGCCCCGAGGTGATCAAGGAAGTCACCGGCGAGGAGGTGACCATGGAGGAACTGGGCGGCGCGCAGGCACAGGCGGCCAACGGCACCGTCCACCATGTCGCCGCCACCGAGCAGGACGCTTTCGACTGGGCCAGGACTTATTTGGGCTATCTGCCGTCGAGTTGCCTCGAGCCGGGCCCGGTCGTCAATCCGGGCTTGGAGCCGCAGGTCACGCCGCACGATCTGGAGCTGGACTCGATCGTTCCCGACTCCGATCGGCAGGGCTACGACATGCACGAGATCTTGCTGCGCCTGTTCGACGACGGTGACTTCCACGAGATCAGCGCTGCGACCGCGCAGAACCTGATCACCGGCTTCGCCAGGGTGGACGGGCGCAGCGTCGGGGTGATCGCGAATCAGCCGCTGGTCCTCGGCGGCGCGATCGACGCCAAGTGCTCGGACAAGGCGACGCACTTCATCCGGCTGTGCAATGTCTTCGGGCTGCCGCTGATCTTCGTCGTGGACACCCCCGGCGTGCTGCCGGGCGTGGAGGAAGAGCGCAGCGGAGTGATCAAGCGCGGCGGACGGTTCTTCCGCGCGGTGATCGAGGCGACGGTCCCGATCGTGACCGTCGTTGTCCGTAAGGCCTACGGCGGCGGCTACGCCGTGATGGGCTGCAAGCAACTCGGCTCCGACGTCAGCCTGGCCTGGCCGACCGCGCGCATCGCCGTGATGGGCGCGGAGAGCGCGGTCAGCATCGTCGGCAAACGGCAGCTCGCCCAGGTGGCCCCGGAGGACCGCGCGGCCGTGCGCGACGCCATGATCGAGCAGTACAACACGACGGTGGCCACGCCGTGGATCGCCGCCGAGCGCGGCTACATCGATGCGGTGATCGAGCCCTCGCAGACGAGACTGGAGATCCGCCGGGCGCTGCGTCTGCTGCGTGAGAAAGAGGCGAGCGCCGAGCCCAACCCGCGCAAGCACAGCCTTTTTCCGGTCTGAGGCGCACCGGACCCGGTTATGTTGTGTCACAACATAACCGGGTCTATGTGGTGGGATCTCCGGCGATCAGCGCCGAACCGGGCCGTCCGGCACGCCGATGCCTTAATCTCAGGTCAGTGCCGGGCCCGCTTCGTTCGCCGCGTGGCGGCCCGGTACGCGACGTGCCCGCTGCGCCTGTTCCCTACCCTCGCTCGGCGGGCACGCCGCACCAAGGCTCAGCCGTGCCCCCAGGTGAGATCGGCCGCCACCCACTCGGTCTCCCACCTGCGCAGCCGCCGCCGATCGAGACCGCGGCGCAGCAGCAGATAGCTGCCGACGAGCACGATCGAAACGCCGAACACCGCACCGGCGGTCAGCATCACCGCCTTGCTGGCGGGCTGGGTCGACGACGGCGGCTCGACGATCGCGCCGCGTTCGTTCAGCCAGATCGGCACGCTGGAACCCGGCTCGACCACCGTGGTCGACTGATAGTCGCCGGTGTGTGCCACGCCGTCGGCATCCTTCCAGGACACACGTGCGGGCACGACCGGCGCGTACAGCGGCGCCTTCCCGGTTTCGATCACGGTGGCGTCGACTCGATGCAAGCGTGCCGTCTCGGCCCGCACCGCGGCCGTCTCGACGCGGTACACCCGGCCGCCGACGGTCAGCGCGAGTATGGGCACGACTATCAGGAACACCAGGGCCAGCAGCACCGCGACCCCGGTCTGCACACGGTCTTCACTGCGGCGCAGCGGATTGCGATCCAAGCCGACGCGGCGGCACGTCCGGCGGTACATGTTCACCGACCCGGTAGGCATGACGGTGACTCCTCGTTGCGAATTTCGGCGGTGAGGGTGACGAGGGTGTCGAAGAACTCTTCGACGAGGCCGGGCAGGCCCATCGGATCGGGGCCCGCCGCCCAGCTCTGTAGCGCCGCGAGCAGCATGCCCGCACCGGCGCCGACGGCGACGGCCGGGCGCGGATCGGTCTGCGGATCCACGCCCAGCCGTGCCGCGATGATCCGGACGGACTCGCGTTGCCCATCGATGCGGATGCGCTGATAGCCGGCGAACAGTTCCGGTTCGTCCTCGAAGCGCTGGAACAGCGCCCAGCGGCGGGCGAGCAGGGACGCACGGGCCCCGCCGTACTCGGTGGCGAGCCAGTCGTGGACGGCGCCGCGGTAGGCGATCAGGGGCGGCTCGGAAAGGGGACGGTGGCTCAGGGCTTCGTTGAACAGGTGCACATCCTGGTCGACATCGCCGAGAATCGCCTCTTCGATCGACGCGAAGTGCCTGCTGAACGTGCGCCTGGTGACACCGGCCCGCAGCGCGATGTCCTCGACGGCCACCGCGTCGAGCCCCCGCTCGGTAAGCAGGTCGAACGCCGCGCGCGACAGCGCTTCACGGCTGCGCAGAGTGCGCAGCCGACGGCCGTCCAGACCGACACCGTCGTCGCTCATACACGTGAGCATACCCCTATTGTCCCAATGGGACAATACTTTGCTCTTGCCCGGCATGCGCATCACCTCGCAGAGAAGATGCCCGATTCGGATGCGCTGAATCGCACGGACGAGACGCCGGGAGGGCGGCCGGCGGCCGGTCAGCTTCTCGGGTTGTCCACCGGTTCGTCGACGGTCGGCGGAATGCCGTCGCGCAAGATCTGGAGCAGCTGGCCGGAATGTTCCGGTGACGGGGCCAGCAGCGAAAGTTGGTTCAGCACCGTGTAGTACACGTCCAGGTCGGCGATCTTGTCCAGATACAGCGCGCTGGTCAACTGCTGGAGATAGACGATGTCGGGCAGATCGGCCTCGGCGAAGCGCAAGACGGTGAACGCGCCGTCGGTGAGCGCGGGGCCGCCCACGTGATCGGCCAGGATCTGAATGGTGACGTTCGGCCGCGCCGCCGCGTGCAGTACGCGGTCCAGCTGCGCGCGCCAGACGGTCGAGCCGCCGATCCTGCGGCGCAGCGCGGCCTCCTCGATGAGCATCCACACCTGCGGCGGGTGCGGACCGGCGAGGATCTCCTGCCTGCGCATGCGCAGCGCGACCCGGCGTTCGATCGCGTCCTGCGGCTCGCCCGGATGCGACAGCGTGAGCAGCGCGCGGGCGTACTCCGGGGTCTGCAGCAGTTCGGGGACCGCCCGCGGTTCGTAGCAGCGGATCAGCCGGGCCGCCTGTTCCAGCCCGAGGTAAGTGTCGAACCACTTCGGCAGCCAGTCGTTGTCTCGCGCCCACCAGCCCGACGCATTGGCCTGCCTGGCCAGTTCCAGGTATCGATCCCGTTCCGCGGGGTCGGTCACCTCGTAGAAGTCGAGCAGGTCGACCAGATCACGTTCCCGGCAGCCGGTGCGCCCGAGCTCCAGCCGACTGATCTTCGAATGCGACCCACGAATGGCCTCGCCCGCCGCTTCCCTGGTGATGTTCCGGCCCTCGCGCAGGCGACGCAGCCGGCCGCCCAAAATCATCCGCAGCACCGTCGGCCCGCCTCCGGACACCGGCTGGGCGCCGAGCCCCGCCGCATCGGCCGCCTGTCGTACGTTCGAAGGACGCATGCCCCGAGTCTGCCATGTTCACCCAGTCGTTATCTACGGCCGAAAGTCCCTGTACCGCCGCGCATTCCCGGTTCCACCGGGCCGGTCAGGCCGGGCCGGACGGCAGCTCGACGATCTGCGGCTCACGCTCGCGCAAGGCCGCGACGAGATCGCGGGTGTACTCGGGGGGCGCGGCGTGCACCGACAGCAGATTCGCCACCGCCCGGTAAGCCGCGAGATCGGCGTCCTTGTCCAGATACAGCGCGCCGGTGAGTTGCTGGAGATACACGATGTCCGGCAGATCCGACTCGGCGAAACGCAGCATGGTGAACGCGCCGTCGGACACCGCGGGGCCGCCGACGTGATCGGCGAGCACCTGCACGGTGATGTTCGGCGCGTCCGCGACCCGCAGCAGGTGGTCGAGCTGGGCCAGCCACACCTGCGATCCTCCGATTCTGCGCCGCAGCGCCGCCTCCTCGACGATCAGCCACATCTGGGGCGGGTCCGGCCTGGTCAGGATCTCCTGGCGGCGCATGCGCAGGGCCACGCGCCGCTCGATCGACTCCTCGTCCTCGTGTGGATGCGCGAGCACGAACAGCGCGCGGGCGTACTCGGGGGTCTGCAGCAGTTCCGGGACGACCCGCGGCTCGTAGCAGCGGATCAACTGGGCGGCATGCTCCAGCCCGAGATAGGTGTCGAACCACTTCGGCAGCCAGTCGGCGTCGTGATGCCACCATCCCGAGGTGTTCGCCTGCTTGGCCAGCCGCTTGAACTCCGCGCACTCCTCCTCGTCGGTGACGCCGTACAGCGCGAGCAGGTCCACCAGATCCCGCTCCCGGAAGCCGGTACGCCCCAGTTCCAAGCGGCTGATCTTCGAGTGCGAGCCACGGATCGCCTCGCCCGCTTCCTCCAGTGAGATGCCGCATGCCTCACGCAGCCGACGCATCCGCCCGCCGAGGATCATCCGTAGGGCGGTCGGGCCGCCCTCGGCGGCGGGAGCCGTTCCACGAGCGATGGATTCGTTCTGAGGCCGCACAACCGAAGCACGCATGTACCGAGTCTCGCATGTGCGGTGCCCGCACTCCAGCACCGAACCCCACCAACGGCAGCGTATGCGCAGGTGCAAGCACATCCGCAAGATCATTTTCAAGATCGCCGGGATGACTGCTCGCTCTGCCGAACGGTCACGAGGTGCCCGTTCGCACAGCCGACCATCGGTCCGGCAGCACACGAACCGCGGAAGGCAAAGCGACGAGTGGGCCGCGGGGCGCGGGGCGATATCGAAAACCGTTGCGGCCGAGTAGTTCCGCTGCGCGACCGCGCACCGAAGCGATGACCGCACGGCCCGGCGCCCGCCGCCGCCGAATCCGGGTGACGGCGGGCCGCTCGGTTCAGCGCAGCACTACGTCCGCCGTCGCGCGACCGAACAGCTTGCGGTCACCGCAGGTCGCGGTCAAGGCGATAGTGGCCGCGCGGCGCTGTGGGTCCAATTGCTTGACCCGGCCGCGGAATTCGATCGCGCTCGCTCTGGTCGCCGAAACCGGGGCGAACCCGGCGAACCGCACCCCGTACCGCGTCACGGCGGCCGGATCACCGAGCCACGAGGTGAGATACCCGGCGCCGATGCCCATGGTCAGCAGTCCGTGCGACACCACGTCGGGCAGTCCGGCGCTGCGCGCGACCACGTCGCTGAAGTGGATCGGGTTCGAATCACCCGAGACGCCGGCGTAATTCACCAGATCGCCACGAGACAGCAGCACGGTCCGCGGGGCCAGTTCCATGCCGACGGACAGGTCCTCGAAAGCGGGGACGGTACGGGGCGTGCGCGGCTCGTCGGTGGTGTCCGCCGGCAACGCCTCGTCGAAGCTCTCGACCAGCCCGCCGTCGTCGCCGGACCCGCGCCCGGCCGCCGTGTTCTCGCGGTCGGCGGCCGACTGCCCGGTCATGATCACGCCCTCGACCGCCGCGCGCAGATCGGCGGCGAGGTCCACCCCGGTCTGCGCCACCGCCGTGGTGTGCGCGGTCTGCAACACTTCCTTGTGCTGGTTGCTCAGCACGTTCCTGGTGACCATGAAGTCCTTGTCACCGAACTGCCGGAACGACTCGATGTAGGATTCGCACCGCACCTGGTCGCCCGCGACGATCGGCCGGTGCACCCGGATCGTCTGCTCCGTCTGCAGCACCTGGCCGAGGTCGTAGCCGGTGAGCACGGACTCGAACATCTTGCGCTGCATCAACATGAGCACGATCGAGGAGAATGTCATCGGCGCGACGAGCCCGTCGAAGCCGAGTTCCGCCGCGGCGTCTTCGTACCGGTGGGCGGGATGGCCGTCCTGCAGCGCTCGCGCGAACTCCCGGATTTTCTCGCGCCCCACCTCGTACGAGTCGGTCAGGCGGTATTGCCGCCCCACCAGTGCCTTGGCTTGTTCGGACGCGGTGGTCGTGATGTCGTTCATGTGCCTCTCTCGGGAATCCGCCGTCACCCCCGCCCGGACCGGCCCACCGTACCGAAGCAGCGACGACGCCGTAGGAGCGCCCTCGCCAGATCTGGGCATACCAACCGAAGGACCGAAGGGGGACACAGGTTGATCGCGATCGCGGGCACCCCGCGTTACCGGATTTCCCCGCGCCGTCACACGGTCAGCACTCGTCGGGCGCCTGCACTCCCCGCAGCCTGTCGTCCAGCCAGATCATGGCTTCCGGATAACCGAGCGCACCAGCGATGATGTGCTCACCCAGCACACTGCGGTACACCGCGGGCACGCCGAGGCCGCATTGCTCCAGATAAAGATCCCGCGCACCCGCGGCCGGGATCCAGAACTCCTGCTCGCCGTTGTAGACGTAGAGCGGAGTCGCCGACCGCATACCGGCCATCTTGGTCACCCGATAGATGTCCGCGGCCAGCGCCGAATGCAGCGGATCGGGGAAATTCGCGGCGATGTCGATCGGCAGCATCAGCACGCCGATCGCCCCGAAGCTGCTGCCGCACATGTTCTTCACCGGCGAGGTCGCCACCCACTGGGCGAGATGGTTCATCCCGGCCAGGATCTCCGGCCGCTCGCGGCCGATGCCGAACACGGCACCCATGAATATCGCCGAGGCGAGGTTGCCATTCATACTGCGGGCCAGGATCTCGAAGTCGGCGGGCACGCCGCCCAGCGCCGCGCCGACGATCACGTCCGCCAATTCCGGTGCGTAGCCGTCGATCAGCTTCACCGCCCCGTGCGTCGCGATCGCGCCGCCGGAATATCCCGCCAGGCCGAACTTCGCGGCGCCGAACTCCTCCGGCAGCAGCCCGCGCACCGCCCGGATCGAGTCGAGCACGGCGTGCCCGGCCACGATGGGTTCGGCGTAGGCCATCGAAGGGCCCTCGTGGTCCGGGATCAGCACGGCGTACCCGCGCAGCGCCGCCAGATGCGTCGTAGGCGGCAGGAAGTCGGTGGCGCTGGTGTCGGGGTTGAGTCCGTGCGCGAGGGTGTATCCCGGCGTGCAGGTACGGCCGAGGGCATCGATGGGCAGGTTGTTCACCACTACCGGCCGCTGACCGGGCCCGGGCCACGGTGCGGCGGGAACGATCAGCGTCGCCGTGGCGTACGACGGTGCGCCGTGCGCGTCCGTCGTACGGTACTTCACCAGCAGCGCACGCTGGATCGGCAGCAGCAGCAACGGCGCGGCCGTCGCGCGCACGTCCCGGACCTCGATGACCTGTCCCTCGGCCGATTCGTCGAGATTCGGAGGCCGTAGGTCGAACATCGGGTCGCCGACGGCGGAGGGCAGCGTCGCCGAACGCAGCGCGGCCAGCGACGGCGACAGCGTAGTCGCCTCGTGCGCGGGCGAAATCGGCTCCGGCAGCGGCGCGATCGGCGGCGGCGGGATCACCTGATCGATGAGTTGTTGCAGCGCGGGCAGCAACCCGCCCGGCGGCGGCGCGGGCGGCGGCTCTGCGGCGGCGGGGACGGCCAGGACCGAGCTGGCGGCGAGCAATGCCACAGCAATGGCACGCGAAATCTTCATGGCACACGCCTTCGGGTGCGAACGGCAACGTCGTCTGGCACCCGGGCGCACTGGCCTTCGACCCCCGAAATGTCCCCTGTCAGACCCGGAGCCAGGACGTCAGGCTACGTCAGCGCCCTGGGCTGGACGCAGTAAAGCGTCCGAGTTGTGTTGTCGCGTATCCATATCGCAACAACCGGCCGAGACCCCTTTCCGGAGAGTGGGTCCCGGCTCGGCCGTTCACGTATCGTCGCTCAGCAATTGCTCGGCGCCGGCTCCCCACGGAAACGAGCGTCCAGCCAGTTCAGTGCCGCGGGAATACCGAGCACCGCCGCCGTCAAGTGGTCCGGCACCGGGATCTCCTCGGTCTGCACCCTCGCGCCCGCCGAACACCATCGCTTGTCGGTGTTGACCACCGCGTCGATCGGGATGAGGCCGTCGATCGGCGAATGCCATTCGAACACCGGCGTCTTCGGCACGCCGTCGTAGAGTTCCAGGCTGTTCTCCTCGACAACGGCGCGCGCGGTGTTGTCGGTGATCATCGAGGTCGTCTTGGCGAAATCCAGCGCACCGTGACCCGCCCCCGTCGAGAGGATGTCGTTGGTGCAGCTGTTGGCGATCTGCGCGCGAGCGGCCAGACCCCGCTCGTTCAGCTGGTCGCTCAGCGGGAAGCGAGTCGGGTACTCCCGTTCCAGCCCGAACCCGGCGGCGAACGCCAGACCGAACACCGGGTGCGGGTTGAGTCCCAGCCCCTCGAGCATCTTCACCAGATTCATCGGCACGCCACCCATGGCCGCGCCCGCGATGTCGAGGTCCGGCGCGTACTTCGGCTGCAGAGCCGCGGCCCACGCGGTGGCCATCCCGCCACCGGAGTATCCGACCATCGCCACCGGGCTGCGCTGCACCCCGAGCTCGTTGACCTGCTTGACGGCGCGGATCCCGTCGAGCGTGATCTGCCCGCCGAGCTTCGCGGCGCCGTAGGCGAAATTCGGGCCGAGGTGGTCGGGCAGCGCGACGCTCCAGCCGCGCGCCAGCAGCACGTTCCAGCCGGGCGCTTCCCGCACGATGAGGTTCGGGTCGCCGGTATAGAGCACCCGGGAGACCGAGCACTCCGAGCCGAGCCCGTTGATGATGTGCTGGAACGACAGGAGCGGACCGTCCGCACGATGCGCCTTCGGCGTCAGCACCGTGGTGGTCGCCGCGATCGGTTTCCCCTCCGAACTCGTCGACCGGAACCGGATCACGGTCACCGTGGTCTCCGGGAAGATCGCCAGCGGCGGCATCACCCTGGTCGCGATCACGTCGCCGGGCTTGCGGTCGGCGATGTCCGCCGGCGTCGCGTAGAAGGGATCCGGATCGGGTTCGGGATACAGCGGCGCGCTGGTCGCCGCGCCTGCCATGCTCGCGATCAGCACCAGCCCCGCGGCCATCGCTCCGATCGCACGTGCGAGACGTCTTCGCCGCACTCCCCTACCCAACGAACGTGGGCCCTGACTCATCGACGTGTGCCTCCTGAATCGTCCGACGCTGTGCTCATCCTCGGCAACATCACCCGCGTGGGATACCGCCCGACGCGATCATGTTGACAATTCACAAGTTTGGGTCGCCCGGGCTGTGCCCGCGATGCGCCCCGGCTCGTGACTGTACCCCACGACGCCACGTCCGTTCTGTGACATTTCCAGCCGATAACCTGCTACATGTTCTCAGCAGTGGCGGCCCTCTACCGTCAGTCCTACCGGCGCGGCTGCCGCGCCGGCCGGAAGGAGACAGTGGCATGGACGGCACTGTGCACAGACTCGCTGACCGTGACGACACCCAGGATCCGCCGACCCGGCGGGTCACCGTCTACTTCGACGGGCCCACTCCCGAGGATGCGCTGGTCCTCGAATACGCGGCCACCAAAACCGAGGCGTGGGAGTTCACCTCGGCCGCCGCACACGCCGGGCTCACCGTCACCGTCGACAGCCAGGTCCGTCCCGGTCTGCGTAGGCTACCGTGCCATTCGCTCTGGCGCTGAGCGAGCGGACTCAGGGCCGATCGAGCACGCCACGCAGGAAGTCGAGCGCGTCGGGAAACGCCTCGCGCGCCGCGCCGAGATGATCGCCGGGATACCAGCCCACCCGCAGATCGGTCCCCGCGCAGCGCAGCTCGGCGATCAGCTCGAGCGTAAGCGGCGCGGGCACCTCCAGATCCGTCAGCCCTTGACCGAGGTACAACGGCACCGAGTAGCCGCTCGTGGGAACCTTCAACATCGCGCGCACCGCGGCCAGCAGCGCGGGGTCGTCCAATGGCCGCGACAGCATGGCCCCGATGCCGATGCCGGACACCTGCGCGTCCGCCTCGGCGGCGCAGTCCGCTTCCACGATGCGCAGGACATCCCGGCCCACCGGGGTCAGGTAGCCGTCGATGTCCAGCTCCGGCGCACTGGCGCGCAATCCGGCCAGCAGCATGCCGAAATAGGTCGTCGTCTTCTGCAACGGCAGCCGCGGCAACCAGGGCCCCGCCAGCGGGAACACCGCGTCCAGATTCGACGGCGCGCCGGTCGCGGCCGCCCCGCGCAGATCGAGTTCCGGCGCGTCGCCGGGCGCGAGATGGGCGGTGAACAGCGCCGCGTGCCCGCCCTGCGACTGACCGAACACCGCCCAGCGGGTACCGAGCGAAGGGGCGACCGCCCGTGCCGCGCGCACGCCGTCGATGATGCTGCGGGCCTGAGCGGGACCGTCCAGATAGGGATGCACGCCGGGGGTGCCGAGTCCGACGTAGTCGGAGATCACCACCGCATAGCCCGCGCGCAGCAGATCCGGGTACACCGACGTCAGGTAGTAGTCCCGGGGTCGCAGCGTGAACGCGCACTCGTCGGCGATCCCGGAGGTGCCGTGCGCGTAGGCGACGATCGGCCAACCCCCTTGCGGCGGAGCACCTTCGGGCAGATAGAGCACTCCGGTGCTCAGCATGGGCCCGCGCGGGCCACGCGACCGATACGTCAGCCGTTCGGCGGTCGTCGCCCCCGCCACGTGCAGACGGTCCGCCAGTTCCTCGAGGTCCGTCACGGTGCCGGGCGCCTCGCCCACCCCGGCGCGCGCGGGCCCGGCCAACGCGACCGTCACCGAGACCACGACGCCCGCCGCCCCCACCATGAACCGTCCACACCGCACCGACCGACTATCCCCAGCCGCGGCCGCACCGGCAAGCCACCACAATCGGTGGCCCGGCCGGGCGCGGCCTCGCCGGGACCGCCCGGGCTCGCTAGGCTCGGATGAGCAGGCCGGAAAACCGGTGCCGAGGAGAACACAGGAGGCTCGACCGTGGGGCAGCGGTACCCGTATCGCCTCGTCACCCGGCGTCGCGCCGCCGTACTGCTCGCGGCGGGGCTGCTGCCTCTGCCGATCGCCTGTGGAAACGATTCGCCCGATCCTTCGGCGGACACCACCACGACCGCGGGCACGACGACCACGACCGTACCGACCGCGCCGATATCGACACCGCCGGCCGCCGTGCCGTCCGTCGACCCCTACGCGGGACAGCCGCTGATCGATCATGTCACCTGGACCGAAGCGATCGACGGACCCCGGCTGCTCGTCTTCCCGACGCAGGCCGGGCGGCGGACCACCTTTCCCGGCTCGGACGAACGGGCGTGGCAGGAGGTCGTGGCCGGCTCGGCGGACGCGGACGCACCGGGCATGCGCGATCAGTTCGTCTGCCACTGGGCGTGGGCCCGGCTGGTCCAGCCGGACAAGCCCAGCTGGAACCTGGAACCGTGGCGTCCGGCGGTGGGCTACCAGGCCACCGTCGAAGCGCGCTGTAATCCCGGCGGCCCCGAGCGCTGAGCGCGGGCGCCGCCCCGACCGGAAGGAGCGATCCATGCGCGTCGTCATCGCAGGCGGACACGGGAAGATCGCATTGCTGCTGGCTCCCCTGCTCACCGCGCAGGGCCACGAGGTCGCCGCCCTGATCCGCAACCCCGCGCACGCCGCCGACGTACGCGCCACCGGCGCCGAACCGGTGCTGTGCGATCTGGAGAAGGCGGGCACCGAGGAGCTGGTGGACGTCGTAAAGGGCAGTGACGCGGCGGTTTTCGCCGCCGGTGCCGGACCGGGCAGCGGTGTGGAGCGGAAATACACCGTCGACCTGGGCGGCTCCGTCCGGCTGGCCGAGAGCGCCGAGCGCACCGGAGTGCGCCGCTTCCTGCAGATCTCCACGATGGGCGCGGGCCGGCCGCCCGCTCCCGGTTCCGACGAGGTGTGGGCGGCGTACATCGACGCGAAGACCAAGGCCGAAGACGATCTGCGCAAGAGAGATCTCGACTGGACCATTGTGCGCCCCGGCCGCCTGACCGACTCCCCCGGCACCGGTCTGGTGACGCTCAGGCCGGCCCCGGTCGGGAGCGGCGAGGTCCCGCGCGCCGATGTGGCGGCCGTACTGGCCGGACTGCTGCCCGCCGCGCCCTCGTACCGGCTGACCCTCGAACTCGTCTCGGGTGACACTCCGATTAGCCAGGCAATTGCACATCTGACCGATTGAGCTGTCGCGCACCCGCTACCGCCCTTGCCGATCGACCGCAACGGTCACGATGGGAGAACAACCGTGTTCAGTCGAATCGTCTCGATGAAGATCCGCCCCGGCTCCCGCGCCGAGTTCCTGGCAGCCATATCCCGCAGCGCCGACGCCTCCGTCCGGACCGAGCCCGGCTGTCTGCGCTTCGACATCTGCGCAGATCGGGTGGACCCCCATCGATTCTTTCTCTATCAGCTCTACACCGACGACGAGGCGGCGGAAGCACACCGTTTCACCGAACATTTTCTTGCTTGGCGGGCCGCGGCGGACCAATTCGTCGAGCCGGGTACACACATCGATTACAGCACGGACGTCCTATTCGGCCGCGACTGAAATTCCGCGGCGGGCACCGTTTCCGCAAACTTCCGGCCGCGAAATACGCAGTGCGCACGTGCAATCGATCGTGCAGATGTGCTTGCATCTGAAAGGCACGGCGGCATAAACTCGGTCCCGCAACGCTTTACAGGGGACCATCAGGGGAGGCCGCGTGGGCGAGCCGAAGGCCGAAGCCGCCATGGGTTTGCCGCCGCCAGAAACAGGGGCATTCGAATGGAACATCCACTTACCGGCGGCCGGTTCGGATCAGCCGACACCGCACTGGCCGACCAGCCGGCGAACGGTAGACATATGAGCACATTATCGGCCCACAGCGGCCACACCGATACCGTATTTTCCCGAGAAACCGCCGTGGCATACGTTATCGATGCCGTCGAATCCACCGGGGCGGCGACTCGGCACGATTTCGACATCGACCGGATCGTCACCATCGCGCACGCGATGGCTGACGACTGGGATCTCGAGGCATTGCAGCCCGCTACATTCTGGCGAATCGCCTCCAGCTTCATCAAGCAGTAGATCGTCCCGCCGTCCGAGCCCGGCGGATAACGAAATTTTCGGCGGCTACCACCGCCGAGCGATTGGACAGCAAAGCAAAACCGAGCGGCCACCTCCGATTTGGGAGGTGGCCGCTCGGCGTATCGGGTCTTCGGCGGCGCCGAGACTACCGCGTGGCCTCAGTGCCCTTCGGCATACTTCTCCATGATCGCGATCGACTTGTCCGGGCGCTCGGCCTGCACACTGAGGCGGTCCATCACCGACAGGTACAACGCCAGGTCTTGCCGCCGCTCGAGATACAACGCGCTGGTCAACTGCTCGAGATACACGATGTCCGGCAGTTCGGCCTCGGCGAAGCGCAGGATGCTGAAGGAACTGCCCGCCGCGGCGTGCTCCCCCGCGGTGAACGGCAGCACCTGGATCGTCACATTGGGCAACTTCGCCAGCCGGACCAGATGCAGCATCTGCTCTCGATGCACCTGCGCGCCACCGACGGGCCGCACCAACGCGGCCTCGTCGAGCACCGCCCACACCACCGGCGGGTCCGAGCGGAAGAGGATTTCCTGCCTGCGCTGACGCACCGCGACCCGCCGATCCGTGTCGGCGTCCTCGTACCCGAGCGATACGACCGCCCGGGCGTATTCGGGCGTTTGCAGCAGTCCGGGAACAAGATGCGCCTCGTAGGTGCGGATCTTGCTCGCAGCCTGTTCCAGGCCGAGGTAGGTGCCGAACCACTGCGGCAGCAGGTCGCTGTAGCGATGCCACCAGCCGGGCTCGTTGGCCTGCCTGGCCAACTCGAGGAACGACTCGCGCTCCTCGACATCGTGAACGCCGTAAAGGGTCAGCAGGTCGCGGATGTCACGTTCCTTGAAGCCGGTACGGCCCAACTCGAGACGACTGATCTTGGCATGCGAGCCCCGGATCGCATCACCCGCCGCTTCACGGGTAATGCCCTTCTTCTCCCGAAGCTTGCGCAACTGGCCGCCCAATGCGATGCGTAGCACGGTCGGACCACGTTCCGCGACAACGGATTGCACATGACCATCGTCATCGGGTTCAGCGATCATCGAGTTCGTCTCCGATTACTCCGGGGGTTGCCCACAGTGTGTCACAACCACCTGTCGCGAGACACACCGCACCGACCGCCAATGTTACCGCTCAGCTAGTCAAATAGTCGAACTCCCCAGCCTTCGCGCCGCGGACGAACGCATCGATCTCCGGACGCGTATAGATCAAGACCCCACCTTCCGGGTCCCGCGAGTTACGTACTGCCACCTGGCCGTTGGCGGTTTCGGCCACCTCGACGCAGTTGCCGCTCGGATTACTGAAGGAACTCTTTCGCCAAGTTCCGATGATCTCGTTGGTGGATGTATCCGACATCTTCCCCACTCCTCCGTTACCGCAGTCAGGCGATTCGGTTCGTGCAGATGCACGTTCAAACGTTCTTGCATCTGCACCGACACCGGACGATAGCACGAAGTTCGCCCTCTGTGCGCCCGCGGATCGGCGTCATCCGGCGACAGATGTGAAACGCGAGCACCTCGGCCCGGAAACACCGAGATCAGCTCGCCGATCCACCCCTCTGGACGCGCGCGAATCTTGTACTGTCACAGTGCACATCGGATGTACCAGTCATTCGCGACAACCCCACGCACCCACCCGCACGGCAGTGCCGCGGACCCGTTTCTGCCTAGGAGTACAACCCCATGACCGAAGACCACAGCCCCCTCATCCGAACCGACATCCCCCACTCCGCGCGCATCTGGAACTACTGGATGGGCGGCAAGGACTATTACGAGATCGACCGCATCGCAGGCGATGCCGGGATCGAGGTGGATCCGGACATCACCACCATGGCGGTGCAGTCGCGCCAGTTCCTCATTCGCGCGGTGCGCTACCTCGCCGGGGAACAGGGCATCCGCCAGTTCCTCGACATCGGGACCGGCCTGCCCACCATGCAGAACACCCACGAGGTCGCCCAGAGCGTCGCGCCCGAGTCCCGGATCGTGTACGTGGACAACGACCCCCTGGTGCTCACCCACGCGCGGGCACTGCTCACCAGCACCACACCCGAGGGCGTCACCACCTACGTCGACGCCGACTACCACGATCCCGAGCGGATCATCGCCGACGCCAAGAACGTCCTGAACTTCAACGAGCCCATCGGCGTGATGTTCATGGGCGTGCTCGGCCACGCCAAGACCTACGACGATCTGCTGCGCATCGTGCACACCGTGCTGGACGCCGTGCCGTCGGGCAGCTACCTGGTGATGTGGGACGGCACCGACGACAGCAAGGCGTATGTCACCTTGTGCGAGAACTACACCGGCACCGGTGGCGCCCCTTATGTTCCCCGCCCGCAGGCTCAGATCAAGGCCGTCTTCGACGGTCTGGAGTTGGTCGATCCCGGCTTCGTGTCCATCACACAGTGGCGCTCGGGCGACGCGGAGGTGGGCGAGTCCCGCCCGATCTCCGCCTACGGCGCGGTCGCGCGCAAGCCGTAAGGCCCCTGAACACCAAACCGCAAGCGGCACAGCGGCGGTCGCCGGTCCACCATCGGCGACCGCCGCCGGTTTTTTCTCCGACCGATCGTGCAGATGTACTTGCATTTGCAAGCGACGGAGGAATAGACTCGAACTCGAAATCGGGGAGGTACGCAGGGAGTTCGAGTCTGCGCTACCAGCACATGACCTCCCCGCCGCACGTCGGACGCGAGGGGTAGTCGAATGATCGAGCCATTTCGAACTTCCCCCCGGGTTGCCGTCATCGATGGCGCCGGCGCCGAGCCCTTCCGCCAGTACCCTGCGGCCGAGTTCGCCGCGACGGATTGCAGTGTGGAGCCCCGCGGCCTCACCTACCGGCAGGCCCGCGACATCCTCTACGCCCACGAGGTCCACGGTCCGCAGTGCAGGCAGTGGCTGGCGGCAGCCGCTTATCTGTCAGCCGGGCTGGACGACGAGTAAACAGGCCACACCCGGCGCGCGAATGCCTCGCCGCATCGTAAAGCTCACTCCAGCACCGTAATCCGGACCGCGTGCTGCGCGTCCGTCATCGGGTCACTACGGAATGCGGAGCGACCCCAAGCGATCTCACAGATCACTCCCCGTCCACACAGCCCTTTCGTATAGTGATCGATCGACTCGGGCGCGATTTCTCGCACGCCCGACGTGGCATTGGGGAGCGAACTCGTCATGACCTACTCCGCGTTGGATCTGTCCGCCGACTCGTCCGACCCGGTGCTGGAAATCGGTGGACAGCCGGCTTCGGTGCCTTTGCAGAACACCGACAGCGTGGCCTCGCACATGGTCGGATATTTCGAGAACGTCATGGCGCCCTGCCGCGCCCTGCCCGGCGAGCAGATCCGCGGTGACGTCACGAAACTCACCCGCAGCTGCCTGAACCTCGCCGCCGAGATGTTCGACCGGCGCACGGTGCCGGACGAGGAGCAACTCGGCCCGGTGCGCGCGGCCGCCGCCCGCTGGGCGCGCGAAGGCGTGCCGTTGAGCACCATCCTGCGCGCCTATCACGGAGGATTGCGCATCGCCTTCGGCCTGGTCACCGCGCCCGCCGAGGCCGACGACGTCGAGGAGGTGCTGGTCGCCGCCGATCTGCTCCTCGAACTGCTCGAGGCGATCACCGCGGCGGTGTCCGATGCCTACGTCGACGAACAGCACCTGGTCGCCAAGGAGCATCAGACGGCGGCGCAGACGCTCGCCTCGGCGCTGCTGAGCGGGCGCGGCAGCTCGGCTCTGGCCCGCCAGACGGGTATTCCGATCGCGGATTCGTATCAGGTTGTCGCCCTGTCGATTCCGGAGCACCCGGACGAGCGGGATCCGCGCGTCGACGGGAACGTCGCCGCGCGCCGGAAACTGCGGCGGCTACAGTCCGAGCTGGCCACCGTGTTCGCCTCCCGCGCGCTCGCGCTGCTCAGCGCCAAAGGCGGCACACTGCTCATCCCGTCGGGCGACGAGGCCGAGACCGTCCTCACGGCCGCCACGCTCGAGCTGCTCGCCGCCGCCGCCGAGGTCCCGCTCACCGCCACCGTGGTGCCCACCGACACCGATCAGATCCCCGAATCGGCCGATCAGGCACACGAGCTGCTCAATCTCGTGCGCGTCGGCGTCCGGCCGCCCGGTCTCTACCAGATGTCGGATCTGGCGGTGGAATATCAGCTCACCCGCAGCGGGCCGGCCACGCGCCGGATCGCGACCATCCTCGACCCGCTCGACGCCCATGCCGAGTTGTTCGACACCATGCGCGCCTATCTGGGCAACGACATGAACCGGCAGCTCACCGCGCGCCAGCTCTTCGTGCACCCGAACACCGTCGACTACAGACTGCGCCGCATCGCCCAGCTCACCTCGATCGACCTGGCGACCTCGGCGGGCATCTCACAGGCGGCGATCGCCCTGCTGGCCCGGGATCTGGACCGCAGCGTCGCCCGTCGCCTGTGACGTCCGCGCCGTGACCTGATCGTGGCCTGTAACGGATTCGTGCTGGTCACCGGACGATGAACTTGCGATCCTGGTAGTGCCGCGACGTCTGGATGGTGAAATATGCGAATTTCGGAGATCCTGCACAGAAAGGGCAGCGACGTGGCCACGGTCGCGCCCGATACGACGGTACGCACACTGCTCGCCACGCTGGCAGAGCGGAACATCGGCGCTGTCGTCGTCTCCCCCGACGGCAACACGATCGCGGGCATTGTCTCCGAGCGCGACGTGGTACGCAGTCTGCACGCGTGGGGCGCGGACCTGCTGGACACGCCGGTCTCGGCGATCATGACCGCCGCGGTGCGCACCTGCGCGCCCGAGGACCGGGTCGACGGCCTGCGCCGAACCATGACCGACCACCGCATCCGGCACCTGCCGGTGGTGCACGAGGGCAGGCTGGTCGGCATCGTGAGCATCGGCGATGTGGTCAAGAGCGCGATCTCGGAATTGGCGGACGAACGCGAACACCTCGTGGAGTACCTGCAGGGCAGATATTAGAGCTCGCTTAGGTTCCCCAGATCGGCCGAGAGCCAGTGCTCCGGCCGCAGGAAGACCGCGACCTGCTCACCGTAGGCCTCGGCCGCCTTCAGGTAGGTGTCCACCGATTCGGCGGGTAGGTACCGCGCGGCCATTTCACGGTGCATCTCGTCGGTCATCGGGGTGATCCGGGTGACCGGTCCCTCCACGCTCACGTAGCGGACCGTGGGTTCGGCCTGCTGCACCATCAGACCGAACCGGCCGGTCTCCCGGATATAGCGCATCTTCCGCGACTCCGGGCCGGTCAGGATCCAGGCCTCGTCACCGGGACTGTATTGGTACCAGATCGGGACGGTGAGCGGGCCACGACCGGCGCCCGCGGCCACCGAGAACGCCGCGATATGCGGCTGCGCTAGGAACTCTTGACGCTCTTGCAGGGTCAGAGGCATACGTTCCAGGCTAGTCGTGAAAGCCTTTGTCCACGACAAAACTTCGAAGTCCGTACCGAAAATGCGTATCGTGGGTGACGTCCGAGTTACCGGTGGGAAGGGAGCGTCACGTTGCGGTCCCCCACCCCGAGATCGCCGGTGACGCGGACGGAGGACATTCCCCGGCCGCCGGAAATCCCGACGTTCGCGCCCGCCGCGGCGCGGTCGCTGTTCCCGGCCCTCGCCGGCGCCTCCGAGGTCTATTTGGACAGCGCCGCCACCACGCAGAAGCCGCTGCCGGTGATCGAGACCATTCAGCGCTACCACAGCAACAACACCGCCAACGCCGGCCGCGGCACCTACCCCTGGGCCACCGGTCTCACGGCCCGGATCGCCCGCGTCCGCGAACACGCCGCCGCGTTCATCGGCGCCGAGCATCCGGCCGAGGTGGTCTTCACCGCGGGCGCCACCGCCGCACTCAACGCCGTCGCGCTGTCGTGGGGTCTGACGGCGCTCGCCGACGGCGACGAGATCCTCTACAACGCAAGCGATCACGCGTCGAACGTGTACCCGTGGCAGCACTTGCGCGGGCTGCTCGCCCGGTTCGGACGCCGCATCCACCTCGTTCCCTACCGGGTGACCGCTGCCGGCGAGGCGGACACCGACGACATCCTGGCCAAGATCACCCCGCGCACCCGGCTGATCACGACCGGGCATCTGCACCATGTCTTCGGCGGTCTGAGCACTCTCGAGGAACTGCGCGGCCGGATCGATCCGGCGATCCTGCTGTGCTTCGACTGCTCGCAGAGCGGCGGCCATCTTCCGGTCGACGTCACCGCACTCGGTGCGGATTTCGCGATCTTCGCCGCGCACAAGATGTTCGGTGCGCCCGGCACCGGGATCCTCTACTGCCACCGGCGCGTGCACGACCGGTTGACACCGTTCCTGCCCGGGGGCAACTCCGGCGTCGAACCGGGTCCCGGCGGGCTGCGCCCGGGGCCGATGCCGTCGCTGCTGGAAGGCGGGACGCCCGACATTCCAGGCATCCTCGCCCTCGGCAGTGCGCTGGAGGTGCTGGAATCGTTCGGTCTCGACGCCGTCGCCGCGCACAATCGCGCCCTGACCCTGCGGCTGATCGAGGGGCTGCGGCCGGTTCCCGGCCTGGAGTTCCTGCCCGGCCCGGCACACGCGACCTGCGAGGTCGGCTACGGCATCGTCTCCTTCACCCTGGAGGGGATCTCGGCCGCCGACGCGGGATTCGTCCTGAGCGAGTTCGGTTTCCTGGTGCGCACCGGTGCGCACTGCGTCCCCGCCGAATCCGACGGCGCGGGCTCGGTGCGGGTCAGCACGCACATCTACAACACGCCCGACGAGATCGACCGATTCGTCGCGTGCGTGCGAACCATCGCCGAGGAGGTCACGTGAGTAACGACATCCCCCGCTACGACCGGCGGGCCGCGTCCAGGGTGCTGGCCGACTTGGCGCAGCCAGGGCTGTTCACCGAACCGGTACCCGCTCCCCGACATCGGCGATTCGAATACGCCTGTACGGCATTGGGCCTCGAGCCGGACAGCCATCTCACCTACTCGCAGCGGCTGTATCTGGAGCGGTTCATGCGGCCGTGCCGCGCGGACCAGGTGACGAGCGCGACGCATCGGATCGCGTGGACCGACAGCGCGGGCATCCCGAATACCGGGCACTTCCGTGCCGGTGGTCTCGGTCCGTCGGTGCCGATCGCGACGCGCGAGACGGTCCTGGCGTTGTGGCGCCGATTGGACGCCGACACCGATTTCGCCGCGCGGGTCGCGGCGCTCGGGCCCCGCGAACACGCCGTATTGGCGGGCACGACCACCGACCACGATCCGCGCGACATCTTCCGGGTCGGCATCGAGGCGGCGGGGCGCGTGCTGGCCCAGCACGCGTTGCTGGCGGACACGACCCCCTACCGCGAAGCCGCCGAATTCGCCGAAGGGCTCCGCGTTTCCGGGATCTTCGCCGCGGTGGCCACGCGATGGTTCTGGGAATTGCAGGCCTCGACCTACCGACGGGGCATGATCCCGGTGACGCTGGTCGCGCAACCCGACGGCACCGTCCGCTATTCGGCGGAGACGGTGGCGACCCTGCGCGCGATGAAGGACGCCACCATCGCCGACGCGCACGCCGTGATGGAGCGCGCCACCACGACCGAAGGCCTCACGGTGGCCGAGGCGATCGCCAAGTACCACGACGACCTCGACCTGATCTCCCGGCAATACGCCCTGCTGCCCGAGGGCAGCCATCCGGCCTGCCCGGCCGCCACGCCACACCAGCTCGACAGCGGGCATTTCAGTCTCCTCCCGCTGCTGGTCGACCGATTCGTCGCGACGTTCACCGAGATCGTGGGCCGCTGCGCGGTCGCCGAGGTGAGCGCCGAACTCGACGAGGCGACCGCCGACCGGGTCGCGACCGCCGAGGACCAGGTGTTCTACGTGCCCGATATGACCTGCAAGCACTGCGTCCGCACGATCGGCGGAGTGCTGGAGTCGATGGACATCCGCGTGATCGAGATCGACCTGGACAGCAAACGGGTGGTGGCCGAGTTCCGCAGCCCGCGCAATCGGGCCCGCGCGTTCGAGGCGATCCGGGACGGCGGCTACAACCCGGTCGCGCAGCGGCCGGATAACGCGCCGCAGGCGTCGGCCACCGAGCCGTCGGAAGCCGCCGTATGACGCCGTGGCCGCCGGCGCTGCCCGCGAAGCTCCACCCGATCGTCCGCGCTTTTCTCGACGCTCCCGGCCTCGCGACGCAAACGCTGACGAGATTCGGATCGCCCGCGCATCTGGTGTTCCCGCAGGTGTATTCGGAGAATCTCCTGCGCTTGCGTTCCGTGTTGGAGCGGAGCCTTCCCGGCCACCGGATCTGCTACGCGCACAAGGTGAACCAGTCTCGCGCGTTCGTCCGTACCGCCGAACGCGAGGGCATCGCCGTCGACGTCGCCTCACCGCACGAACTGTCCAGCGCCCGCGCCGCCGGGTTCGATCCGGCGCGCATCGAGGTCACCGGCCCGAAAGGGGAAGCCTTCCTGCGCGAACTCGTCGACCGAGGGGTCACGATCAACGTGGACAACCTCTGGGAGCTGGGCCGCATCGCGGAACTGGCCGGGAAGCAGACGGAAGTGCCTGTGCTACTGCGAATTTCCGGATTCGACGCGGGACAGGTGAGCCGGTTCGGGATACCGCTGGCGCATGTCGAGCAGGCATTCGATCTGCTGTCGGCGCGGCGCGGGCGGATCACCCTCCTCGGCTTCGCCTTTCACCTCGACTCCGGCGACCTCGGTGAGCGCGTCCGGGCGATCGATACCTGCCTGCGACTGATCGAGCGCGCCTACGATCGCGGGCTCACCCCGTCGGTGCTCGACATCGGCGGCGGCTTCCGGCAGGTGTTCACCGCCGACGCCGAGCGGTTCGACGCCTACGTGCTCGCGCTGCGCGAATCGCTGCTCGGCCGCGGGGAGCCGATGACCTGGGGCAGCAACACCTTCGGCTACCACGTCGCGGGCGGGGCCGTGCACGGCACACCGGTGTTCCACAAGTACGCCAACACCGTCGCCGCCGACCGCATGCTCGCCGATCTGCTCGACGCTCCGCTGGAGCGGCACGGCGGACGCACGGTGGCGCAGGTGGCGGGCGACAATCTGCTGGAGATGTGGCTGGAGCCGGGCAAGGCGCTGGTAGATCACGCGGGTATCACGGTGGCCACGGTCGAGTTCGTCAAGGAGGTCGCCGACGGCAGCGTGCTGGTGCACGTCGACCTCAGCCGCGATTCGGTGACGCCCGCCGATCAGGAGGTCATGGTCGACCCGATCCTCCTGCCCGGCGATGACGCGACCGCGGGCGACCGCGACACGGGCCCGGTCGGCGTCTACCTCGCCGGACGGCTGTGCCTGGAGCGCGATCTGATCACCAACCACAAGGTGTGGCTGCCCGCGCGGCCCCGGCCGGGCGATTCGGTGGTGTTCCCGAATACCGCCGCCTATCACATGGACCTGTCCGCCGCGACGGCCTCCATGCATCCCCTGCCCGCGAAACTCGCGGTCACCCGGACGCCCGACGGGTTCCGGGTCGTGCACGACGCCGACTACGAGCCCGATTTCCCCGTCGAGTCGTCCCGGCCGAGTCACATCGCGCCGCACGCCACTGCCCCTGCCACCGGTCCGGTCCGAACCGTCGAGGCCCCCTGATGCGATACGACCACATCACCGAACTGATCGGCAACACGCCGCTGCTGCGGCTCGACCCCGCGGTGCACGGGCTGGCGAATGTCGAGCTCTACGCGAAACTGGAGTCGCACAACCCGTTCGGTTCGGTGAAGGACCGGGTGGCCTGGGCCATGCTGCGCGACGACCTGGCGCGGATCCGCGCCGAAGGCCGGACACTCATCGAGGCGTCCAGCGGGAACACGGCCAAAGCGCTGCGCGTCCTCGGCGCGATGTACGGGATCGACCTGCGCGCGGTGACCAACCGGATCAAAGTGGGCGAGGTCCGTGACCTGCTGCAGCTGTTCGGCACCGAGATCGTGGAACTGCCCGGCCTCTCCGAGTGCCCGGACCCGACGACGCCGAACGACGTCTACTCGGTGATCGAGGCGACCATGGCCCAGCAGCCCGCCGCGTACCGGCATCTGTCGCAGTACACCAACGAGAAGAACATCGAGGCGCACCACCACGGCACCGGCCGGGAGATCCACGAGGACCTGGCCGCCGATGGCATCACCAGGATCGATTATCTGATCGGCGGGCTCGGCACCACCGGTTCCACCAGGGGGACCGCCACCTACCTGCGCAAGCACAATCCCGAATTGCGCACCGTCGCAGTGGTTTCGGAGCGATCCGACTTCATTCCCGGCATCCGTTCGGAGAGCGAGATGTGGGACGTCGGGCTGTTCCAGCCGGAATTCTACGACCGGATCGTGACCGTGGCGGCGGGCGACGCCGTGGACGCGACGCTGCGCCTGGCGAGCGGCTACGGCGTCCTGGCCGGACCGACCAGCGGTGCGAGTTACGCGGCCGCGCTGGAGACGCTCGGCGCGCTCGATCTGTCGGCGAACGATCCGGACGATCCGCTCGTGGCGGTGTTCATCGTCTGCGATCGGCTCGAGCCGTACCTGTCGTACATCAAGAAGCGCAGGCCGGAACGGTTCGGCCGCGCCGAACGCGAAGCGGCGCCGACCGCGGAGGAGCTGGCGGCGGTGCCGCGCCTGTCGCCCGAGCAGCTCGCCGAGCTGGACCGGACCGGGCGCCCGACCATCGTGGACAGCCGTGGCGCCATGGCCTATCGGATCGGCCACGTCCCCGGCGCGTTGAACATTCGCGACGACCAGCTCGATGACATGTTCGGGCACGGCATACCCTTCCCGCGCTCGCGCCCCGTCGTCTTCGTCTGCCCCGTCGGTGAGCTGTCGGTGCGGTTCGCCGCACGGGCCAGGCGAGCCGGCTACGACGCCACCAGCTTGGCCGGTGGCGTGGTCGCCTGGCGCGATGCGGGGTTGCCGCTGGAACGAGGCTGATCGCCCGCGGGCTCACCGCCGCCCGGCGGCCGAGTCCGTCGGCAACGGGATGACCGGACCACGGTAACCGGTGGCCAGGAGAGAGCGGGCCGGGTGCGCGCGGCGCCGGGGCGCGCCGCCAGGCACTATCGTTGGGCCGTGCAGACAGGTCAGGACGCAGACGACGACGGGGGCCCACGGATCTGGGGTGGGACGACGCTCACCGAGCGCAGGGAGACGCGGCGGGCGGCGCTGTTGGAAGCGGCGCTCGATCTGATCGGCGAGTCGGGCGCGGGCGGGGTCACCATGCGGGCGGTATGCCGTAAGGCCAATCTCACCGACCGCTACTTCTACGAAAGCTTCGCCAGCCGCGACGAGCTGCTCGACGTGCTCTACCGTCAGGTCGCCGAGGAATTCCTCGAACCCATGACGGCCTTCGCCGCCACCGACGACCCGTCCCGCGATCGCGCGCTCTCGGAGATCCTGGTGGACAAAGTGCTCGCCGACCCGCGCAAATCGCGGCTGTTCCTGGTCGAGCCGTATTCCAGCACCGGGCTCGGGCAGACCACCTTTGCGGTGATGCCGGTCTTCACCCGGATCATGCAGGACCATCTGTTCGGTCACATCGACGACCCGGTCAAGCGCAGGCTGGCGGCGGTGACCATGGCCAGCGGGAACGCGGGCATGTTCTCGGCATGGCTGAACGGCTCGCTGCGCGCCACCCGCGAGCAGATCATCGAGCACTGCCTCGCGATGCTCACGGTGTACCGCTCGCTCTACCGTCCCTGATCGCCCGCACCTCACCCGGTGCGGCCGGCCGGTAGGTCCCCGGACCGGCCCCGCCAGTACGCCAGCGTGTTCTGCGTCCGGATGGTGGCGCCGTGATTGGGGCCGAGAGCGCGCAACTCCGCGACCAGCAACACCTCCAGTTCCGCGACGGCGCGGGTCAGATCGCCGTGCCGGGCGCGGCAGCCCGCGAGTTCGTTGCGGGTGTCGAAGGTGTCCGGGTGGTCTGGGCCGAGCACGCGCAGCCGGTCGCCGAGCAGTTTCTCCAGGTCGGTGATCGCGCCCGCGAGATCGCCGCTGTCGGCGCGGTAGGCGGCCAGCTTGCCGCGGGTCAGCAGCGTGTCGGGGTGGTCCGGTCCGAGCACCCGCAGACGATCGTCGAGCAGGCGGCTGAACTCCGCGCCCGCCCCGGCCAGATCACCGCTGCGCGCGCGGAACGCCGCGAGGTTGTTGCGCGCGCCGAGCGTATTGGGATGGTCGGCGCCGAAGACGCGCAGATAGTCGGCTACCAACTGCTCGAATTCGGCCCGTGCGCCTGCGAGATCGCCGCTTGCCGCCCGCCAGTACGCGAGGCTGTTGCGGGTGCGCAAGGTGTCCGGGTGATCGGCGCCGAGCACGCGGGCGCGGTCGGCGCGCAGCTGTTCGAACCGGTCGATCGCCCCGGCGAAATCGCCGACGTCGCCGCGATTGGACGCCAGATTGTTCCTGGTGCGCAGGGTTTCGGGATGGTCGGGCCCGAGTAGGCGCAGCCGGTCGGCGAGCAGATGCTCGAACTCCTCGCCCGCGCCGGAGTAGTCGCCGCAGCGGGCGCGGTAGCTCGCCAGCTTGTCGCGGGTGTCCGAGGTGGCCGGATCGTCGGGTCCGAACACCCGCAACCGGTCGGCGAGCAACTGTTCGAAATCGGCGACGGCGCCGACCAGGTCGCCGCTCTCGGCGCGGTGATATGCCCACCGTTCCCGCGTGATGAAGGTGTCGATATGGTCCGGTCCCAGTGACTCGGCGAAGTCGGGCGTCCACGCCGCCCACAGGTCGCGGTCGTCGGCCGACCTGCCGGTTTCCAGTTTCTCCAGGAAGTCGATGGCCAAGTCGGCATCGCCGTAGGCCAGGCAGTGGCGTACGGCCGCGCCGCGCGCGTAGTCCGCGGCCCGGTCGCCTCCGTCGGCCTGGATCGCCGCGACCAGGGCGCGGTGGGCGTCCGCGATGCGCACGCCGAGGCGGTGGCATTCCGCGTCCAGCGCGGGCAGGAACGCGCTGTGGGTCACCCCGAGCGACTCGCGAACGGTGCCGGGATGACTGCGGGTGATCAGGGTGCCGAGATTCACGGCGATGTCGCGGACCCGGGCGGCGCTGAGGTCGACGCCGAGCGACAACAGCGCCGAATCCAACAGCTCCAACGGCAGCACCGGCCCGACACCCGCCGCGACCAGCACACCGAGCAGAGCCGCTGTGTCACCGGTGGTTTCGGGATCGAGCCCGCGCAGCGCCGTCTCGACCCGCAGCGCGATGACCCGGTCGAGGCCGATCCCGGAGGCCACCGCGCCGTCGGTCAATCCCGAAGCGACCTCCAGCAGGATGCCCGCGACCAGCCAGCCGCCCGCCACCACCCGCGAACCGCTCGCGTCCGTGGGGGTCTCCGCCAGCAGTCGCTGGATCCAGCCGATCCAGTCGACCGGACCCAGCGGCGCCGTGCCGCGCGCGGAATCCACCACGGCGGCGATGTCATCGGCCGCCGGTTCGGCGATATCGATGCGGTACATGTGCGCCAGCCCCGGATCGTCCTCCACGCCGGTGCCGGGCCGGATGCCGACGATCACGCGCACGTGCCGAAGATCTTCGCGGCCGGTCAGATCGGCGATCGCGGCCACGAGCAAACGCCTGGTCCCCTCCTGCGGCTGGTTCAGTCCGTCGAACACCAGGGTGACCCGGCGGCCCGCCGTGGACAGCCGCGCCAACGGGCGGCGGACCAGGATGTCGAAGATGTCGAACTCGTCCCTGGGCCGGTGCGCCCTGGCCGCGCGCGCCGCCGCACGGAAGCCCGGCACGCGCGCGTCGAGTTGCGCGGCCAGCTCAGCGGCCACGGACTCCACCGAACTGTTCACCGTCAGGAACACCGCGGCGGTGATGTAGTCGGGGGTGACGGCGAGCCCGTCGACCAGGCTGGGGCGGATCAGCATTGCCAGCAGCGTGGACTTGCCCACGCCCGCCGGACCCAGCACCGCCCGCAGCCGGTGGCTGCCCGCGTCGACGATCGCGTCGAGACGCTCGCGCACATCGGGCGTCAGCAGCAGACGGCGGGTGAGCTGGTCGACGAATCCGGCGGCGGAGCGTCCGCTCACCGCGTCGCGGTGGCGCGCGGTGTTCGGCACCAGCCACAGCCCCGGGTCGACGCCCTGTGCCGTGGACACCGCGCCGGAACTGAAGGACAGATGCTGCGGCTGTTGATGGGTGCACTGCACGGCGATCGGATCGACCAGGTCCGAGGGCAGCAGGTTCTCCCCGCGCAGCGGCAGGCCCAGGTCGAAGGTGGCGAGCATGGTGCGGGTGAAGCATCCGGAGTAGGCGGGCCCGTCGCCCGAGGCGACCAGCAGTTCCATCCGGCCGCCCGACTGCGCCAGCAGATCGGTCCACCGGCGCGCGGCCCCTTGGACACCCTGCCCCGCCTCGCAGGCGTCGACGAGCAGGACCAGCCCGTCCAGCGCGGCGCGGTCGAGCCGCTCGCGGATCTCCTGGGTCAGGTGAAACGCGTTGTGCGAGGTGGGATCAGCGGGTGAATCGTGGCCGAGCAGGTAGAAGTCCTCGGCGCTGGTCGACACGCCGTGCCCGATGAAGCCGAGCAGCAGGGTGGCCTGCCGCTGCGATGCCGCCGTGAAGGCCGCGTCGACGGCCTCGAGCAGTTGGGCGGCAGTGGGATTCAGCACCGGGCCGTCCAGCTCGATGGCGGGCCGCCACCCGCCCGCTTCGGTCAGACTCCCGTACAAGCCGTTGGCGAGTTCCTCGGTGAAACCCAGATCTCCCAGCGCCGCGCATTCCGACCCCACCACCAGCGCCAGCCGACCTCCCATGCAAGAAACATACTCGCGCCGCCTCGGCCGTTCCGCCGCACCGATACCGAAAGGCGCTGTGCCAGACGTAGGGTGACGGTCCGAGAGCCGGAAGAAGGAGATCGCGCGATGACCGACCCGGTGGTGGGTTTGACAGGTACGCTCACATCGCCGATCCGAGGTGCCGGGACGCTGAGCGAGGTCCTGGTCGCGATTCGCGGGGGAACCGAGCTGTACATCGCACAGTCCACCGAGCCGATCCCGGCCGGTGCGACCGTGCTGGTCATCGCGGTCCATCCGGGGCGCGTCGTCGATGTCGTCCCGTGGATTCCGCTCACCCCGGACCCGGCAGCAGAAACCTGAGAAAGTAAGGGAGACAGACGTGCTGGGCTACCATGTGCCGGACCCGGACGAGGCGATGCTGGTCAGCGGCGGCAAGAGCCGCGACAACACGCCGTTCAAAGTAGTCATCGGACGCGGCGCCTGGGTGATTCCGCTGTTCCGCAAGGTGCGCTACCTGTCGCTGGCGATGTTCGAGGCCGAGATCAAGGAGCGGTGCGTCACCAAACAGGCGATCCAGCTCGACGTCCGCGCGGTGATCGCGTTCAAGGTGGCCAACGACACCTCCTCCATCGTGAACGCCGCACAGCGGTTCCTCTCCGAGCAGGAGCGGGAGATGTCGGTGCTGACCGGTCGCATCTTCTCCGGGCACCTGCGTTCGATCGTCGGCTCGATGACGGTCGAGGAGATCATCCGGGAGCGGCAGAAACTGGCCGACGAGGTGCTCGTCGCGTCGAAAGTCGAGATGAGCAATATCGGCCTGTGGGTCGATTCCTTCCAGATCCAGTCCATCGATGACGGCAACCTCGGCTATATCGCCGCGCTCGCCGCCCCGCACAATGCCGCCGTCCAGCGCGACGCGCAGATCGCGCAATCGCAGGCCGCGCAGGCGGCGGCGCAGGCCGAGCAGGAATCCCAGCGCAGGCAGGCGGAATATCAGCGCGAGACGGCGATCCTGCGCGCGCAGTACCAGCGCGACATCGACAAGGCCAACGCGGAGGCGGCGCAGGCGGGCCCGCTCGCCGAGGCGATGGCGTTGCAGGAGGTGCTCACCGCTCAGGCCGAGCAGGCCCGCAAGGAGGCCGAGCTGCGCGAGCAGCAGTTGCAGGCCGAGGTCGTCAAACCCGCTCAGGCGGAAGCGGATCGGGTGCGTATCCTGGCCGAGGCGGAAGCCGACCGCACCCGGATCCAGGCCGAGGCGGCCGCGTCGAACAACCGCATCGCGCTGGATCAGTTGTTGATCGAACAACTTCCGGAAATCGTGCGGCAGGCGTCGAACGGGTTGGCGAACGCGAATCTCACCGTGCTGAACGGACCGGACGGAGTGAGCGAACTGGTGAACGGAATGGTCGGTCAGGGACTGACCGTTTTCAATTCGTTGCAAAAGGCGCTTTCCTCCGACGACGGCGAAAAGGCGCGTTAAAGTTGCCGAGTAGCGACGGCGACGAGGAGCGGGTGTTGGTGTCCATAGGGAAATTGGTGTCGTTCGACAGCTCTCGGGGATTCGGATTCATTCGGCCGGAGGACGGTGGACCCGATGTGTTCGTCCACGTCAACGACATCGGCCTGGACGAGGACGAGTTGCGACAGGGACGGGTGTTCGAGTTCGAGGTGACCGAAGGCGACCGCGGACCCAAGGCGGTCAATCTCACTGTGGTCGGCGGGTCGTCCGCACCCCCCGCCCGGCACAAGGGGAAGGACAGGGCGGGTTCGGGACAGCTCACCGTCGCCGAGCACCAGCGCCTGATCACCGAGCTGCTCCTGGACGCCAGCCCCGCGCTCACCGCGGGTGAGATCCTCACCATCCGCGACCGGCTCACCGCGTTCGCCGACCAGCACGGCTGGCTGGAGAACTGACCGGCGAAGTCCACGAACCTGTCGGGGCACCCGCCTACGATCGAGCCGAGGCCGCGGCCACATACCGATGAGTTCGGTCCGCGCGCACCGTCGATATGGGTGAGGATCGAACCCGAGGAGGATCGCGTGGATCTACCGGTGATGCCACCAGTGCGGCCCATGCTGGCCAAATCCGCGCCCGCGGTGCCCCGCGAGCCGGGCCTGAGCTACGAACCCAAATGGGACGGTTTCCGCTGCATCGTGTTCCGCGACGGCACCGAAGTGGAACTCGGTTCGCGCAATGACCGGCCGCTGACCAGGTATTTTCCCGAGGTCGCCGAATTGCTGAAGCAGGCGCTGCCGGACCGCTGCGTGGTGGACGGCGAGATCGTGGTGGTCACCGAACAGGGTCTGGATTTCGACACCTTGCAGAACCGGCTGCATCCGGCCGCGTCCAGGGTCGCCAAGCTGGCTGCGGAGACGCCGGCCAGTTTCGTGGCCTTCGATCTGCTCGCCCTCGGCGACAAGGATCTGACCGGAGAGCCGTTCATCGAACGCAGGCGGCTGCTGGAAACGATCCTGGACACCGCGCTCGCGCGCGTGCACCTGACTCCGCTCACCCACGATCCCGACGTCGCAGAGGACTGGTTCACCCGTTTCGAGGGCGCGGGGTTCGACGGCGTGATGGTCAAATCCGACGACCTCGCCTATCTCCAGGACAAGCGGGTGATGCTGAAGGTCAAGCACGAGCGCACCGCCGACTGCGTGGTGGCCGGTTTCCGCTGGCACAAGGATGGGGCCGGGGTCGGCTCGCTGCTGCTCGGACTGTTCGACGACGAGGGCCGCCTGCACCACGTCGGCGTGGCCAGCAGCTTCACCGCGGCCCGGCGCAAGGAACTGGTCGAGGAGCTCGCGCCACTGCGGGAGAACGCGCTCGACAACCATCCCTGGCGGGATTGGGCCGACGCCGCGGCGCAGGCGGCAGCGGAGGGCAAGATGCCCGGCGGCGTCAGCCGCTGGACCGGCGGCAAGGATCTGTCCTGGGAGGCGTTGCGGACGGAGCTGGTCGCCGAGGTGCGCTACGAGCACGTGCAGTCGGGACGGCTGCGCCACGGCGGCAGGCTGGTGCGCTTCCGCACCGACCGGACGCCGGAATCGTGTACCTACGCGCAGCTGGACGAGGTCGCGCCCGCGGAATTGAGCACGCTGTTCGGCGAAGGCGCGGCGCGATGACCGAGTCCGTGGACATCGAGACCGACGGCCGGACCGTCACGATCAGCAACCCGGGCAAGATCTATTTCACCAAGCGCGGCGAGACGAAACTCGATCTGGTGCGTTACTACCAGGCGATCGCCGAGCCGTTCCTGAATGTGGTCGGCGGACGCCCACTGCTGCTGGAGCGGTATCCGGACGGCGCGTCCGGCAAGTCCTGGTTCCAGAAACGGGTGCCGAAATCGGCGCCGGACTGGCTGCACACCGTGGAGGTGTCCACACCGAACGGCACCACCAGCGACGCCCTCGTCGCGCACGATCTCGCCCACATCCTGTGGGCGGTGAACCAGGGGTGCCTCGGGTTCCACGTCTGGCCCAACCGCGCCGACAATCTGGAGATCGCCGACGAACTGCGCATCGACCTCGATCCTTCGCCGGGCATCACCTTCGCCCATCTCCGGCACGCCGCGATACGCACCAGAGATCTGCTCGCCGAACTCGGCATCGAATCTTGGATCAAGACCTCCGGCTCACGCGGCTTGCACCTCTACTCGGCGCTGGAACCGAAGTGGGACGGTTATCAAGTGCGGGCCGCCGCGGTGGCGCTGGCCCGCGAATTGGAGCGCCGGTTCCCGCAGGACATCACCGCGCAGTGGTGGAAGGAAGAACGCGGCAACCGGGTCTTCATCGATTTCAATCAGAACGCGCCGCACAAAACGGTGTTCGGCGCCTGGTGTGTGCGGCCGAAGGTCGGCGCGCAGGTCTCGACGCCGATCAGCTGGGCGGATCTGGATTCGGTGGTGCCCGACGAGCTGACCATCGCGACCGTCCCGGCACGCTACGCCGCATCGGGCGACCCGTGGGCCGACCGTGCGCCCCAGTCCATCGCCCCGCTGCTGGAGATGTCCGACCGGGACATGGCGGCCGGTCTCATGGACGCGCCGTGGCCCCCGCAATATCCGAAGATGCCCAACGAGCCGCCCAGGGTACAGCCGAGCCGCGCCAAGAAGGCCGAATAGCGAGCGTTATTCGGTCCACAGCACCCAGGTGCCGCTGCGGCCGCTGAGTTCGCACACCAGGGCCCGGCCGTCGGCGGTGCGTCCGGTCTTCGCCCCGGAAGCGTCGCACTTCGACCCCGCCTGCTGCACGGCGGTCGCTACGACGTGCGGCCCCGCCCACTGGTAGCCGCCGGAGGTGGTGAGGCAGATCAGGGTGCCACCGTCGGCGGCGCTGCCGATCTGGCCGAGCTGCGCCTCGGTGCACGACGAACCTTTCGTGACCGGTCCCTGGGCAACCGAGGAGGTGGTGGTCGCGGCGGGGCTCGGCGCCGCCGCCGTGGTCGTCGCCACCGGACGTTCGACGGTCGTTGGCACCGACGCGACGGGCGTGGGCCCGATTACGGACTGGCGGTTCATCACGTCCGGCAGCCAGTTGCCCGTCAGCAGGACGAACCCGGCCACCGCGGTGATCTCGGCGACGCCGAGCAGCAGCGCGAACATCGCCATGACCCGCCCGCGCGGGTGGCTGAAGGCGATGAAGCCGAACACGATGGCGACCGGGAACAGCCCCAGCAGTGCCGCCACGAGCGCGACGATCGCGTACGGATTGACGATAGGCGGGATCTCCACCCGCAGTCGGCCCGTCCGGCGGCGGCTCGGCGGCTGCTCGGGCCAGCGCTCGTCCTCGTCGTCCGCCCAGCGGCCGTCGGGCTCCGGCTCCGACCAACGATCCTCCGGCTGCGCCTGCGGCCAGCGATCCGTATCACGCCGTTCTGCCCGTGTCATTCAGGTCCCTCTCCACACCAACACCGCGCAGGAACCTCGGACTGCCCGGACCCGCCCCGATATACCGACACAGAATAGGGCGCGCGCGACGAAAAGATGATTCGAAGTGTCGGATATTTGTGATCGGGCCGTAATAACAAACGTGTCGCAACTCTCGCGAATCTGTTAGCCGAGGCGCATGCTGGTCGACAGACGACCCACCTGACCGCGGCCTTTATCCAGGAGGATCCATGTCCGATAAGACGACCTCGAGCGGCCGGGATACCCCGCATTGGCATGCCAGGGCCGGAGATTTGCTCGACGACAACTTCAACCTGCCGGGCATCGTGTTGTGCACCCTCGGCCTCGTAGCGCTGGCCTGCACTCTGACCGCCGCCGGATACGGGTTCACCGGCTGGACCGGCGTCGGTGTGGTCGTGACGGCCGCGCTGTGGATCACCGGCGTCGGCGCCCTGCTCGTCGAACATCACCGGGAACAGGCGATCGAACTGAAGCACGGCCGCCACGGCCACGGGCCGGGCGCCTTGCGTCCGATTCGCTACAGCGGCGAGCGGTGATCCGGGCCGCCGGGTGACTGCCTGCGGTCGACCTTGGGCAGCGATTCGGTGACCAGCGTCAGCAGCATGTCGCACAGCAGCTCGTGCACCTGCGCGCGGGTGAGCGTGCCGCGCGTGATCCATTCCCGGCCCGCGACCTTGACCAGACCACCGTAGGCACGCACCATCGCGCGCAATTCGGCGTCGTGTGCCGAATCGGCGAGGCCGACCATCAGTAGCAAGCGCTCGGCCGCCGCGTCGTCGGCGGCGTCGAGAATCTGCTGCACCTCGGGATCGTCGCCGACGCCCTCGTGGCTGGTCACCTTCACCCAGGTGCTGCCGTGCTCGGCGATGGTGTCCAGCAGCCAGCGCACGCTGGCATCGACCCGCTCACGCCAGCTGCCGGTGGGCACGACCATATTGTCGAGCTTGGGCAACGTCACCATGCGCCGCACCACCGCGAGATAGAGGTCGCGCTTGTTGCCGAAATAGTGGTTGATCAGACCCCGCGCGACGCCCGCGCGCTGCGCCAGTTCGGCGGTGGAGACGGCCGCGTACGGGCGCTCGCCGAACATGTCGATCGCGCAGGCGAGGATCTGCGCGCGCCGCTCGTCGGGTTCGAGCCTGCGGCGGCGCGGTAGCGCCGGGTCGGCGCCACCGTCCGCGGCCGCACTCCTGGTGTCAGAGAGACCGGGCAATGAGATCCTTCATCACCTCGTTGCTGCCCGCGAGGATGCGCAGGACGCGGGCGCCGGTGTAGAGCTGGGAAATCGGATACTCCGTCATGTAGCCATAGCCGCCGAACAGTTGCAGGCAGCGGTCCACCACGATACCGAGCTGATCGGTCAGCCAGTATTTCGACATGGCAGCGCTGGGAATGTCGAGTTCACCGCGCAGGTGCTTGTCGATGCAGTCGTCGAGGAAGGTGCGCGAGACCTTGGTGATGGTCGCGCACTCGGCGAGTTCGAACTTGGTGTTCTGCATGGCGAACAGCGGTTTGCCGAACGCTTCGCGGCCCTTGGTGTAATCGACGGTGAGTTGCACCGCCTTCTCCATCATGGCGACCGCGATGATCGCCGTGACCAGTCGTTCTTGCGCGAGCATCCGCATCATCTGGTAGAAGCCCTGGCCCTCGGCGCCGCCGAGGAGGTTGGACGCGGGCACGCGCAGGCCGTCGAAGAACAGCTCCGCGGTGTCCTGGGCCTTGCCGCCGATCTTGTTCAGGATGCGCCCGCGCTCGAAACCGGGAGTGTCGTCACCGACTTCGGCGAAGATCAGCGAGACACCGGCCGCGCCCTTGGTCGGGTCGGTCTTGGCGGCGATGATGATGCCGTCGCAGAGCCAGCCGTTGGTGATGAAGATCTTCGAACCGGTGATGACGTACTCGTCGCCCTCCAGTACCGCGCGGGTCTTGATGTTCTGCAGGTCCGATCCGGTGCCCGGCTCGGTCATGCCGATGGACAGCACGATCTCGCCGCTCGCGGCCTTGGGCAGCACACGCCGCTTGAGTTCCTCGGAACCGAACTCGTACAGGTACGGCGCGATGATCGAGCTGTGCACGGGGATGCCCATCGATCCGTCCCCGGCGCGGGCCTGCTCCTCGATGATGGCGGCTTCGTGCGCGAACGTACCGCCGCCACCGCCGTATTCGGCGGGAATCGCGGGACACAGCAGGCCGAGTTCACCGGCCCGGTTGTACAGCGCGCGATCGGGGTGCCCTTGCGCGACGAATTTCTCCTCATGGGGCACGACCTCCTTCTCGAAGAAGTTCTTCGCCAGGTCTCGTACCGCCTCGACCTCGTCGTCACTCCACGCCGCGCGCGCCATCGCTGGATCCTTTGCTAGCTCCGGTCCGGCCCCGTCGCCGGTTACGCCCCAGATTCCCGAACTATTGGCAAGTTGTCAACAAAGAGAGCGAGCCGAGGTCACGGCCGCCCGAAGCCGCGCCCGCCCGTCCGGATGACAAGGCCCGACCAGGAGCGGAGGCGGGCGGCCTACCGAGCGCTGCGGAAGAACAGGCGCCCACGCCGCGATACCGGTGGTGAGCTGCGCCATATTCGGGCGTTTTACCTTTCCCTCCAGGGGTCAATCCTTCGTACTGTCCGTATCGGAATTACTGACATCGGGCACGACGGCGACGTGCCATCGGATCGGTAGCCGGCAGCGAATGAGGTAAGGACATGACCGAACTGCTCGACACCACCGAAACGCCCCGACCGGACCGCACCTGGACGGTCGACCGGGACGGCGCCGAACTCGCCGTCTTCGAATGGGGTGATGCCGCCGCGGAGCCCTTGGTGCTGGTGCACGGCCTCACCGATACCCATCGCGTGTGGTCCACGGTCGCGGCCCTGCTGGCCGACGGCTTCCGGGTCATCACCTATGACGTTCGCGGCCACGGGAATTCGGCCGTTCCCGCCGTACTGTCGGAGTATCGCCTCGGCACGCTGGCGGAGGACTTCTTCGCGGTGATCGACGCCGCCAGCCCGCGCAGGCCGGTGCACACCTGCGGCCACGGCTGGGGCGCGGTGCAACTGTGGGAAGCGGTCTGCGACGAGCGTGCCAACACCCGCATCGCCTCGTTCACCACGATCGCCGGACCGAACCTCGATCATCTCGGCCTGTGGCTGCGCGCGCTGGCGCCCCGCGCCGGCCGCGAACTCCGCGACCTGAGCTGGTGGTTGCACGGTGCGCGCTGGGCGCTGACGCCCGGTCCGATGGCCCGCAGGCTCTACCCGCCCCGCGTGCGCGGCCTGCTCGTGCGCGGGCTCGGGGGAGTATCACCGCTGCCCGCGCGGATCGCGCGCACCTGGCGTGGCGATCTGCTCGCGGGGGCGCGCATCGCGCAGGCGAATCTGCTGCACCACGTGGGCAAGCCGCGGGTGCGGCGGACCGCGGTCCCGGTTCAGCTACTGGTCGACACCACCGACCCGTTCGTCCCGGCCGCCGTCTACGACGCCTCCGCGCGCTGGGTGGACAAGCTGTGGCGCCGCGCCGTCCCGGCGAATCACTGGCTGCCGATCACCGAGCCGTTGCTGGTCGCCGAGGCCATCGCCAACTTCGTCGACGACCTGCGCGCCGACCGCGCGGCGATCACCCCGCGCAGCAGCTGACCACGGCGTACCGGACGGGGCGCGAGCGACCGGTCCGGCGAGTTTGCGACAATGGGCCGGTCGTCTGCCCAGCTCGATGAAGGATGTCCCCCGCCGCGATGGCCGAAAGCATGATCGATCCCGAGGACCTCGCGACCTGTCTTCGAGTCTTGGAGCAGGCCGGAACGCTGGAGAAGGAACATCCCGACTCGGTGGCGGTGCAGCGCGCGGTCGGGCACATGTTCAAGAAGCTCAAGCAGCGGCGCCGCTCGGATGCGCGCGCGGCGGTGTCGGCCGCCGACCGCACGGTGGTCGCCGCGACCGCGACCGGCTCGCCGAACCGGATCGATGACGAGACCGCGGGCATCCCGATCAGCTCCACCACCACCGGAGCCAGCGCGGGCACGCTGATCCGCCCGCGTCCCTGCTACATCTGCAAGCAGCGCTACACCCGGGTCGATGCCTTCTACCACCAGCTGTGCCCGGACTGCGCGACGCGCAGCCACACCAAACGGGACGCTCGTACCGATCTGACGGGACGGCGGGCGCTGCTCACCGGCGGCCGCGCCAAGATCGGCATGTACATCGCGCTGCGACTGCTGCGCGACGGCGCGCACACCACCATCACGACCCGCTTCCCCAACGACGCGATCCGGCGTTTCGCCGCGATGGACGACAGCGCCGACTGGTTGCACCGGTTGCGCATCGTCGGCATCGATCTGCGCGACCCGGCCCAGGTGGTCGCCTTGGCCGACGATGTCGCCGCCCAGGGCCCGCTGGACATCCTGATCAACAACGCCGCACAGACGGTCCGTCGCTCCCCCGGCGCCTACAGCGCCCTGGTCGAGGCGGAATCGGGCCCGCTGCCCGCGGGCGCGCTGCCGGAGGTGGTCAGCTTCGGCAAGACCATGCAGGCGCACCCCACCGCGCTGACCGCCTCGCTCACCCCGGCGCTCACCGCCGCCGATGTCGCCGAGCTGGCGTTGGTCGCCGGATCGGCGACGCCGGAACGGATCGCGCGCGGCGTCGCGATCGACGCGGGCGGCCTGGTGCCCGACCTCGCGCATACCAACAGCTGGGTGCAGACCGTCGCGCAGGTGGATCCGACCGAACTGCTGGAAGTGCAGCTGTGCAACTCGGTCGCGCCGTTCATTCTCGTCTCGCGCCTGCGCCCGGCGATGGCGGCCGCCGCGGCGCGCCGGAAGTACGTCGTGAACGTCTCCGCGATGGAAGGGCAGTTCTCCCGCGCGTACAAGGGTCCGGGACACCCGCACACCAACATGGCCAAGGCGGCGCTGAACATGCTGACCCGCACCAGCGCCAGGGAGATGCTGGAGCAGGACGGCATCCTGATGACCGCGGTCGACACCGGCTGGATCACCGACGAGCGCCCGCACTACACCAAGCTCCGCCTCGCCGAAGAGGGTTTCCACGCCCCGCTGGACCTGGTCGACGGCGCGGCGCGGGTTTACGACCCCATCGTGCAGGGCGAGAACGGGATCGATCTGTTCGGCTGCTTCCTCAAGGACTACCAGCCTTCCCCGTGGTAGCGGCCGGCTCGGGACCCGCCGCGCGAGGGAAGGTTACGCTGGAGGCGTGCTGTACCGGCTGTTGGCCGACGCCACCGCCGTCACGCATTTCGCGTTCGTGGCCTACGTGGTGGTCGGCGGATTCCTCGCGTGGCGCTTCAGGCGCACGATCTGGCTGCACGTGCTCGCGGTCTGCTGGGGATTCAGCACGATCGTGTTCGGCATCGACTGCCCGCTCACGTATCTGGAGAACTGGGCGCGCGAGCGTGCCGGGGAGCAGCGGCTGCCGTCGAGCGGGTTCATCGATCACTACATCACCGGCGTGATCTACCCCGAAAGCGCACTCGGGTTGGTGCGGGCAGTCGTGGCCGCGCTGGTGGTGGCGTCCTGGATCGGCTATGGGTGGGCGCTGCGCCGGCGGGCCACCCCGGCCACCCGTGTGCACGCACCGCACTGACGAGGCGGCCGGTGCTCAGGCGCCGAGGTGGCGCTCCACGAAGCTCGCGACCTGCGCGCCGTGCTCGTCCAGGTAGAAATGGCCGCCGGGGAACGTCGCGCGATCGAATCCGCCGCTGGTGTGCGCTCGCCATTCGTCGGCCTGTTCGGGTCGCATCGTCGGGTCCTCGGTGCTGACCAGCGCCGCGATGTCGACGCGCAACGGTTCTCCCGGCTGATGACGATAGGTCTCGACCGCTCGATAGTCCGCGCGCACGGCGGGCAGTACGAGTTCGGCGAGGCCCGGCTCGGCGCGCAGCATCTCCAGCGGAGCGGGATCCGAAGCCAGCCGTGCCAGCTCATCGATGAGCGCGTCGTCGGAGGCGAGGTGCAGCCGCTGCGTCTCCTCGAATGTCGGTGCGGGACGTCCGGAGACGAACAGGGTGGCCAGCGGCTGCCCGGCGCGCTCCAGCCTGCGCGCGGTCTCGAACGCCACGGTCGCGCCCATGCTGTGGCCGAACAAGGACAGCGACGCGATCTCGCCCTGCGCGAGCACCTCTCGCGCGATCCGGTCCGCCAGTGCGGCCAGGTCGGTGATCAGGTCGTCGCCCAACCGGTCCTGCCGCCCGGGATACTGGACCGCGGACACCGCGACACCCGGCCCGAACCGCTGTGCGAGATCTCGGTATGCCGTGGCCGAGCCTCCGCCCGGCGGGAAGCACAGCAGGTGATGCCGCACGACCGCCTCGGATCGCAGCGTCCGCAACCACTCCGAGTCGGTGATACCGCCTGCCATGTTCGATCTCCCTTCTCCGTCGCATGTCCCGGTGCGCGGCCGGACCAGACCACGGTAGTCGCCCCGGGCGCCGCATCGGGTCAGGGCGTGAAGGTCTGTAGATGGTCCACGGTGACGAAAGTGCTCCGCGGGCTCGCCGCACGCACCGCCGCTCGTAGCGGCTCCAGACCGCCCCAGTCGCGAGCGGGTTCGGTGAGTGGATGGTCGAAGTCGTCCCAGTGGGTGGGCAGCACGTAGCGCGGGTTGCCGGTGGCGCGCAGCAGACGCCCGACGTAGTCCTGGATCTTCCCGCCTCCAGCGGGCAGCAGCAGCACGTCCGGGCGCAAGCCCGCCAGTTCCGACTCGATGTAGTTCGAGCCGCCGAAGTTCAGCACGCTCACGCCGCCGCCGCTCACCTCGTAGGCGAGCGTGCCGCCCTCGACCAGATCACGAATCACTCTGGGCTGCGGCAGTTCTCCCGCGCCCAGGCCTGGACGGGTACCCGCGAAAGCCACCGTGGCACGCGCCCCGGAAGCGGAGTGCAGCGAACGCAGCACCCGGATGGTGTACCCGTCGAAACGGAGGAATTCACCGCCCGTCGCCAAGGCGAGCTGTTGCTCCGGAGCGCCGAGCGCGGCCATGAGGTTCAGGTGCGTCTCGGTGCCGAGCACCGTCGCTCCGGTCTTCTTCGCCAGATACGGCACGTCGGTCAGGTGGTCGTAGTGGCCGTGAGTGACCAGGATGTGATCGGCGCGCAATTCACCGCTGTCGACGTAGTGGTCGATCATCGCGGTGTCCACGGTGATCGGCGTCTGCGGATCCGCGCCCTCGGCGGTGTAGGTTCCGGTATGGAACCTGGTCAGCCAGGGGTCGATGAGCACGACCTTGCCCCCCGGCAGGCGGATCTCCCAGCTGTTGTTGCCCCACCACCGCAGCGTCACCCCGCCGGGCGATCCGCCCGCGGGCACCGAAGTCGCCGCACCATTGTCGACGGAATCCGTTGTAGCGCAAGCGACTAACCCTGCCAGCGCGGCCGCGCCCGCCGTCGCGCCGAGAAATTCACGCCGTCCGAAACCAGTCATGCGGGCACCACACCACATGCCCTGCGGCCGTGTCCAAGACCGATGGCGGCGCTCGGTGATATCGGAAGCGATATCGTCGCAGCGTGGACCAGCTGCGCCAGCTCCGGTATTTCGTCGCCGTCGCCGAGGAATTGCATTTCGGGCGGGGAGCCGAGCGGCTCGGCATCGCCCAGCCGCCGCTGAGCCAGCGCATCCGCCGCCTGGAGGCCGACCTCGGCGCTGTTCGAGTTCGGCGATCCGCTGCCGATAGTCGGCCAATTCCGTGAGACGAGAACTCATTTCGTCGGCCAACTGAGCGCTCCGGCCGAGGTAGCGGTGCGCAGGGCGGTCGGCCCAGTAGGCGCCGGCTGCTGCGTGCAGCATGTGGACATGCTGGCCGATACATCCGGTTTCGGCCCGCCACTATCTGGCGAGAAGTCCGCTCGGACAGTCTCTTTCGTGCCGCTTGGGTGCTGCGACCGGCCCGGCATCCACCACCGCCGAGACGCCGGAGCCTCGAGCTCGTCAGCATTTCGTCCGCTATCCCGGCATCGCCCTTGTGCGATCCGGTGGTCGCCGTTCGGGCCTGCCCACGGGTTCCACCTGGACGGGCGCGCCATCCGTTCGTCGACCACCCCGCCGCATCGAGGCGCGGCACGCCCGCATGCGGGTCACACTGGTCGCCGAACCGAATCGGCGCAGGTGACGCCACGGAACGACGGCGCGGTGCGGAAGCCGCGGACCGCATCCGCCGCGGTGTGACGACCACCGCACCCGAGTTCGCCGTAGCGCCAACTACGCTGAAGCGAGTGAACACGCACGCACGGCTCGTCCAGGACTACGAGGCCGGTATCGGTGTCACCGCCTCACCCATCTCCCCCGCGCCCGATCCGGGTAGCAATCTCGCTGCGACACTACCGGTCTGGGCACTCGCCGCCGGGTCGGTCGCCGCGCTGACCGCCGCGGCGAACCGCATGCGAGCGGCCCGCGGTCTGGCCCTGGTGGCGCATCGCATCGACCCGGCCCGCATCACCGCGGCCTTCTCCAGCGAGCGTCTGTTACGCATCGGCGGCCAACTGCCGACGCAGTTCGCCGACCTCTCCGGCTTCTTCCCCACCTTCGACGGATGGGTTCGCACGCACGCCAACTATCCGCATCACCGGGCGCGACTGCTCGCCACACTCGGCTTGCCCGAGTCCGTGCCGGTCGATCTCGCCGTCGCCCGCATTGCGATGATCCGCGCCTCGGATCTGGAGGAACAGGCCTCCGCGCAGGGCGCTATCGCGGTCCGCGTCCGCACCGAGGAGGAGTGGACCGCGAGCCCGGAAGGACAGGCCGCGGCGGCGGGCCCATTGGTCGCGATCGACCGGCGCGCCGACCGCGGGGAAGCTGGATTGCCTGCAGGCGCCGCACCTTTGCAGCCGCTGCGAGGATTGCGTGTGCTCGACCTGACCAGGGTGATCGCGGGCCCGGTCGCGACGCGGGCGCTGGCTCTGCTCGGCGCCGAAGTGTTGCGGGTCGACCCGCCGCAACTGCCCGAGATCCCCTGGCAATTCGCCGACACCTGTCAGGGCAAGCGCTCGGCGTTGGTCGATCTGCGCACCAGTGGCCTCGATGATCTGATCGCCGCCGCCGACGTGCTGATCACCGGCTACCGGCCGGGAGCGCTGGAGCGCGCCGGGGTGCGGGCCGCCGCCCGGCCAGGGCTGATCCACGGGCGGGTGTCCGCCTGGGGTGAAGCCGGGCCGTGGGGTGAGCGGCGTGGCTTCGACAGCATCGTGCAGGCCACATCCGGCATCTCGATCCTGGAGGGCGCGCCCTCCGTGCCAGGAGCGCTGCCCGCGCAGGCGCTGGACCACGCTTCGGGTTATCTGCTCGCCGCCGGAGTGATCGACGCCTTGGTCGCGCGCGCGGGCGACGGCATCGGGCGGGACGTGCGTGTGGCTCTGGCCCGCACCGCGTCCTGGCTGCTCAGCGCGCCCGACCGCACACCACGTCATCCGGCAGCGGCGGAGCCGAGCGCAGCGCAGGTGGTCCGGCACGGACAAGTCGTCACCGCGCCCCCCGTACTCCCCGAATACCCGGACTACGCCTGGCCCGCACCCGCCTACGGCGCGGACCGCCCCGCCTGGCCCCTGCCGACCCA
The DNA here is from genome assembly GCF_053603155.1 of Nocardia sp. NPDC004260. Classification (NCBI taxonomy): domain Bacteria; kingdom Bacillati; phylum Actinomycetota; class Actinomycetes; order Mycobacteriales; family Nocardiaceae; genus Nocardia; species Nocardia sp. NPDC004260. The sequence continues at coordinate 98,421 of NZ_JBSGEZ010000024.1, forward strand.
CTGACCCCGCTGGGGCGCCGCGGAATTCGTTCGGCGGCGCCCGGTCTCGCGCGATGAAATGATGCTCCGCGCGTCGTATGCTGCGGCATGACGCTGAGACACCGCAACGACTTCAGTGCTCTCGTGACGTGTCCGGCTTCATGCGTCCGGCGCTGATCAGCCTTTGGCGTGCCGCCTCCTTCCGAGGGCACTCGGTTGCGCGGCAGCCTCGGTGCTGCTGCATGGTCGCGTGCGCTTCTTCGACGTTGAAGGGCCGCTCGGGGGCTGCGTGAGGCCAGCCCGTAGGTCCCTGTCGGCTGGCTCTCCACTCCGCTTGGACGCGGTCGACGATGTCCTGGACGCTATACCCCGCACCGGATGGTTCGCCATCGTCTTGCCACCAATTCGAGTTCATTGCCGTCTGCATCCTCATATCGTTTTGGGGTTGGGAGTCAGAGGAGCACCGACTCCGGCCCCGGGACGCTTCCGGAGCCTCCGCCCATTCACGGAGGGCGGTGAGGTAGTCCGTCAACACCTCGATGGGCAACCCGTTCCAGGTAGCAAGCGGCCCGAGGAACGGTGTTCGTTGCGGTAGGTCGCTGGTGTGTCCTGCCGTCTCGTGCATCGAGCCCCTAGGTGACTGGTGTGGAACGGGCCCTTTCGTGCCCGGTGAAGTCACCGGGGCCGCGGCGGAACTGTTGGCCGGTGGGTGGTTCGGTGGCGTTGACGGTCGTTTCCTGTTG
>NZ_JBSGEZ010000025.1:0-98023 GCF_053603155.1 Nocardia sp. NPDC004260
ATTCGCCGACCCGGCACCACTGAAACCACCACGAACGAACCCACCGGCAACGCACCGTCAGCGATAGCCGACGAGAGTTCCCGGACGCTCACTTACACAACAATTCGCTGATTTTTGCCTTCCATACGCAATGAATCGTCATCTCTAGCGCAATGCTAGGCGACTTACCGTCATGACAGCTGAAAGTTCACGCTCACTGCCGGGAGTTCCGTTGACGTCTGTAGCCACCCTCCCCCTCGAGTCCACCGCCCGCCGTTCGTCGCCGCGCCGGTTCGTGATGTGCCGTCCCGACCACTTCGACGTCACCTACTCCATCAATCCCTGGATGAATCCCGCCGAGCCCGTCGACCGCTCGCTGGCCATCGCGCAATGGGAAAGGTTGCGTGCCACGTACGCCGAACACGGGCACACCGTGGAGGTGGTGCCCGGTGTCGCGGGCCTGCCCGACATGGTGTTCGCCGCCAACGGCGGGTTGATCGTCGGCGACCGCGCCATGTCGGCTCGCTTCACGCACCCCGAGCGTGCCCCGGAAGGCCCGGCCTACCACGCCTGGTTCGCTCGCTCCGGCGTGGCGAACCTGGTGGCCGCCGCGGAATGCAACGAAGGCGAAGGCGACTTCCTCCTGGTCGGCGACCGGCTCCTCGCGGGAACGGGATTCCGCAGCTCACCTGCCGCGCACGAGGAGGTGTCGCGCCACTTCGGTCTGCCCGTGGTGTCGCTGGAACTGGTCGATCCGCGCTTCTACCACTTGGACACGGTGCTGCTTCCGCTGGACGCCGCGACCATCGCCTACTACCCGCCCGCCTTCAGCCCGGCGGCGTGCGCGGTGCTGGCGGAGCTCTACCCCGACGCGATCGTGGCCACCGACGCAGACGCGGCGGTGCTCGGGTTGAACGGGGTCTGCGACGGCGCGAACGTCTTCCTCAGCAGCGCGGCCACCGACCTGAGTGAAGCCCTGCGTGCCCGTGGCTACCATCCGGTGGGGATCGAGATGTCCGAGCTGCTCAAAGCCGGTGGCTCCGTCAAATGCTGCACCCTCGAGATCCATGGCGGGTGACCTGCCGGGATCTCAGGGAACCCGGGGCGGCCGGTCGACGCGATAACCCTCGCTCGTGGCGACGATGTCGGTGACGACTCCCTGGGGACGGCCGCAGCGGCGATCGCAGCCGGACCAGTGCTGGCGGCCGGCCACCGCGACCTCCGCGGCGGACATCGTCCGCGGGAGGTCGAGCGGATCGGCGGGCCCCGGCAGCACCCGGCCCGCGCCGACGGCGTCCGCCGCGTCGGCTCGGACGTCGGTGTGCGACTTCGCGCAGCCCGGCTGCCCGGCGCAGGCGCTGACCAGCAGCCAGGGTGAGTCGGCGTCGAAGATCAAGCCCATCGGCGCGAGCACGCGCACCACCTGCTCGGCGGTCCACTCCGCAAGGTCGGTGACCACCAGGCTGCGCCACGGCGTGAGGAAGACCGGTCGTTCGACCGCGGCGAGGAATTCGGCGGTGCGGGCGGGCAGGGAGCCGAGGCGCACACCCATGCCGAGGGCGACCGATCCGTCGTCCTGCTCCAGCCAGCCGATCGGACTACTCGGTGCGACGGGGAATTCGAGTTTCGCGGCGCTCGGTGCCGAGCCGAGGCGATCGATGACGCGTTCGGCGCCGTGTGCGATCTCGTGCAGCCGCCACCGGCCTGGGTCCGCGCCGCGCAGATCCAGGAATTCGTGCGCGGCGGCGAGCATGACGTCCACAGTGTCGGCGGCGTACAGCCGCAGGCCGCTGTCACCGCCCGCCAGCAGCAGCGCGAACTCGTCTGCCCCGACCGCGTGCACGCCGATGTCGGGGCCGAGGCCGCTGACGTCGCCGCGTCCGTCGTCGAGGGTGAACAGCACCCGGCCGGGCAGGTCGGCCAGCCGCGGCGCCGCGAGCAGACCGGTGTCCAGCGCGCGAACCAGCGGGTGCACGTCCGCCAGGCCGCCGATCCGGCCGGACAGCGGCGAGGCGATGATGTTGCGCACCCGTTCGTGCGTGGTGCTCGGCAGGAGACCCGCGGCCACGAGCCGGTCGGTCAACGCTCCGGCATCGCTCACCCGGCGCAATTGGACGTTGCCGCGCGAGGTGAGCTCGATGTTGCCGTCCGCCAGGTCGTGCGCGGTCTCCGCCAGTGCCTGTAGCTGTGCGGGCTCCAGGCGACCGCCGGGCACGCGAATCCGGGCCAACGGCCCGTCGGCCGCTTCGTGCAGCCGCAGGACGCCCGGGCAGGAATCAGGAGCACGTCGTGTCATAGCGACTCCAGCCTACGGACGCGGCTGCCGGGCGGAACGGCCGGTCAGTGCCCGATCGAACGCACCCAGTCGACAACGGCGTCCCGGTATTCGGCGGTGTTGCGCGCCAGATTGACCGAATGCCCGCTGCCGGGCAGCACGAACGTGCGCAGTCGCGCCGCCGGGCCGAAGAACGGCGCTTCGGTGGCGCGCAATGTCTCGGCATCCGCGCAGACGGCATACGCAGGGCCGCACGAGAGCCGGTCCCGACTGCCGTTGACGACGAGAACCGGGACATCGATGAAGTTGCTCATCGGCGGAAGGGTGGAGGTCAGGCCGTCGGGATACTCGGTCGGCGAGAAGACCTCCTTGGTAGCTTCGTCCACCGCGAGAACTCCGGGGTCGGCCGTCTCGGGAGCGAAGAAATTGGCCGCGCGGGTGCCGGGTCGCGTCGCCAGATAGCCCGCGTCGTAACCGCGCCCGGCGAATTGCGGATCCTCGGCGGCCTGGTGGTAGGTGGAGATGACGCCGAGAACCTCGGACACGTTGAGCGCGTGGGAGTAACCGGTGAGCAGGACACCGTCGACGTCCTGGTAGGTGGTCGCCTCCAGGACGTCGATGCCCGAGCTGAGGGAATGACCTCCGGTGATGACCTTGCCGAACGGGGGCGCGCCCGCCAGTCCGGCGCGCAGGGACCGCACGATGTCGTGCAGGGCACGGGCGGAGACCGTCGCCGTCACCTGTGTGCTCGGTGGGCGGGTGCTCGCACCGTTGCCGAGCCGGTCGACCGCCAGCGTCGCGATGCCCGCGGCGTTCATCGCCCGCCGGAAGCTGTAGGTCTCCGGAGCGTAGGGGAAATCCCAGTACGTGGCGTTGTAGTTGGAACCCGCGATCAGCACCATGACGGTGTCGGTGGCGCGCGCCGTAGGGGTGCACAAGGATCCGGCCATCTCGCCGAGCGGAACGGGGATGGAGACAGCTGTGCAACGACCCGGCGCGGTGTCCTCGGCGTGGACAGTGCTCGGTGTCAGGCATAGAAGTATGGCCGCCGCGGACACGGCGATCGACCGTAGCGAGGTTCGCACGCGACGCAGGCTATGCGTGAACTTCGCCGCGCGCAATACCCGCGGACGCCGGATCCGGTCACGGGTGGCGTCCGTAAAACGTTTTCCAGCAGGTGATTTCGGTGTGCGACCCACTTGTTGCCGCGGACGCCCACGGGCTCCGGATATTCGTGAACGCCGTCGATCGCGAGTGCTGTCCATGGCCGTAAGCCGCCAGTCCCGGCGGATCGTGCCGCTGGTTGCCCGGCGAACGGCGATACCGCGCACAATGTTCCGTGGCTATCGCATAGTTGATGCCGCACGCGTGTACTCGGCCGCGCCCGATAACGCTTCGGGAGAGCGGATGTCCGGGACGACGTGATGGACAAGGAGCGCGGGAACGTGGGTGCGAAGGGACAAGGGGCGGGTACGCGGACGGTGCACTTCGTCGGAAGTTTTCCGGCCGAAAGCACGGACGTCGCGATGCGGGCCATGCTGGACAGTGCGGGGACGCGATTGCGTACCCTGCCGACGGGGGAGACCCGGCGCTACGAGTTCTACATCCAGCCGATCATCGAAGACCTGGTCGACCAAGGGGTCCTGGCGGTGAAGAAGCAGGGGACGTGGGGCTCGAGCAGGCAGCGGGCGATCCACCGCGTCGCGCGGGGCGCCGAATTGCCCAGCGAAGCCATGGATCTCGGCTATCTCGGCGAGGCCGAGGAGGCGCTGCCGATCTTTCGCGCGCTGCGCGCCGAGCACGACCTGCCCGGTCTCGCACTCCAGATCGGCATGCCGACCGATTTCACGCTGACGTTCATCGCGATGGGGGCCGCCGGTGTGCGGCGGCACCGCCGCGCCTTCCTCGACGCCACCGTGCGGGACATCACGGCCATTCGCGAGCTCGCAGGCGACGACGTCGTCGTGCAGCTGGAAGCCACCGCGGAACTGGTACTCATGGCCAAGTCACAGCCGTTGCACCGGCTGACCGATCGGGCGCTTGGACTGGGGGAGGGGATCGCGGCCCTGGCCGCGGCCGCCCCCGAAGGCACCCGTTTCGGGGTGCACCTGTGCCTCGGCAGCTTGCGCAACAAGGCACGAGGCCGGTTGCGCGATGCCCGGCCGCTGGTCGATCTGGCCAATTCCGTCGTCGGCCATTGGCCGCGGGGGCGCGTCCTGGAATACGTGCACGGTCCGCTCGCGGCGGGCGACGTACCTCCATCGGAGAAGGCGGAATTCTATGCGCCTTTGGCGAAATTGGCCCTCGACGCCGGTACGAATTTCTACGCGGGGTTCGTGCACGACGCTCCTACCGAGGCACAGCAGACGGAGACATTGCGGATCATCGAGAACGCGCTGGGCCGTCCGATCGACGGCCTCGCTTGCGCCTGTGGTCTGGGTCGCCGTCCCCGCCCGGTGGCGGATGAGCTGATGGCGCGAGCGGAGTCGCTAGCGGCGGGCGGGACGAGCGGCGGGTGAGTCCGTGCGCGCGTGCGTGCTCGACAGCGCGTGAAACAACGTTCCCCCCAATGTCATTCGATACGCGGGTGCATCTCCGGGGTCGAGAACCGAGGCGACGGCCCGCGACTGCTTTGTTAGGATCATGATCGGGGCGATCGGGAGGTACGGTGTCCGGCATGGAGCGAGCACCGCGGGGCGTCGATCCGAACCTGCCGAATTCCGCGCGGGTATACGACTATCTCCTGGGCGGCAAAGACAATTACGAGGTGGACCGGGCGGTCGCGCACCGCATGCTGTCCATCGCCCCGGATACCCGAACCTTGGCCTGGTTCAGTCGCCAGTTCCTGGTGCGTGCGGTCCAGTCGGCCGCCGAGGCGGGGATCCGGCAGTACATCGATCTGGGCGCGGGTATCCCGACGTCACCGAACGTGCACGAGGTCGCCCACAAGACCGACCCGTCGGCGCGGGTGGTGTACGTCGATTTCGACCCGGTCGTCCACGCGCACTGCAATGCCCTGCTGGCGCACGCGGAGGGGGTGGCGGCGATGCTGGGTGACGTTCGCCGTCCGGACGACATCATCGACCGGCTGCGCAGCGGTGGTTCGATCGACTTCGACGAGCCGGTCGCGATCACGCTCGTCGGCGTCCTGCATTTCGTGATGGACGACGAAGGCCCGGCCGAGATCGTCGCTCGGCTGCGGGAAATCATGGCCCCGGGAAGCTATCTGGCGTTCACGCACGGCTCCGACGACAGCAATTCGGACTTCATCGACCAGTCGTCGTCGGATACCGCCAAATCCTCGGCCCAGGTGGTCTATCGGTCTGCGGCCGTGGTCGAGTCGTTCTTCGAGGGGTTCGAGATACTCGAGCCCGGTGTGGTTCCCCTGCAGCAGTGGCTCGGCGACGACCTGCCGGAAACCGGGCTGGTGCTGCTGGGCGGGGTGGTCCGCAAGGCATAGGACGCGCCCGACCGACTAGGGTCGGCGTATGTCCGAAATTTCCGCTCTCGCCGACCGGCTCGCCATCGTCGATGTGATCACCAAGATGTTCGTGTACACCGACCAGAAGCGCTGGGAAGACTTGTCGGCGGAGGTGTTCACGCCGACAGTTGATTTCGACGGCGGTTTCGGCGGGCCGGTCGGGGAGCGTGCCACCGCCGATATCATCGCGGATTGGCGCACCGGGCTCGCCGACCTCGACGGGGTACACCACCAGTCGGGCAACCATCTCATCGATCTGGACGGCGACGCGACGCGCGTGCACGCGGACGCCATCGCGGTGCACGTCAAGAATGCCGCGACCGAGGGCAAGACCCGTACCTTCGTCGGCAGCTACTCCCTCGGCGTCGAGCGCACATCGCGGGGGTGGCGGGTCAACCGGTTCCACTACCACCTCAAGGTGATCGACGGGAACGCCGACCTGGTCTAGGTCCGGCGCGAATCCCGCACGGCTGTCGTGTGATCGGTCGTGCAGGTGTCACCGGCGCGCGGTGGTCACGGTGTTGTCGTCGGTTGCGTCTCCGGTCGAGTCGGCGCCGGTCTCACCGTCGCGCGTGAGCGCCCCGGCGCCCACACCCCGATCAGGGCCGCGGCGACGAAGGTGACAATGCCCAGCGCCAGCGCGGACTGCTTGGCGCCGTGCACGAAGGCCGATTCGGCGAAGTCGGCCAGGGGCGCGGCTTGCGGGCCGATCCGCTCGGTGACCTGCAACGCCGCGGCCAGCGAGTCGCCGACCGGTTCGCGAATCTGTTCGGGCAACCGCGGCAGGGCGGGTGCGATCCGGTGGCTGTACCCGGCGGCCAGGATGCTGCCGGCGATGGCGATGCCGACCGCCGCGCCCACTTCGCGCGCCGCGTCGTTCACCGCGGCGGCGACGCTGTGTTTCTCCACCGGCGTGCCCGCGATGATCGCGGCCGTCGCGGGCGCGGTGCACAAGCCGGTGCCGGTGCTCATGATCAGCAACGGCCAGAGCAGGTCGACGTAAGTGGTGTCGACCTCGACGCGGGAGAGCGCGACGAGCGCTATCCCGATGATCACCAGCCCGCCCGCGATCGGAAGCCGCAACCCGACCCGTTCGGCGAGGCGGGGTGCCACCGCCGAGACCGCCATCATCGGCACCATCATCGGCGCCATCGCCAGCGCCGACACGATCGGCCGGTACCCGAGGATCAACTGCAGGAACTGGACCATCAGCAGGAAGGTCCCGAAGCATACGCAGAACTGCAAGGTCACCGACGCGGCGCCGGAGCCGAACCCTCGATCGGCGAACAGACGTAGATCCAGCAGTGGGTGTGCCACCCGTTTCTCGATCAGGCCGAACGCCACGGCCGCCGGCACCGCGACGACGGCGGCGCCGATCACCACCGGGTCCACCCATCCGCGCTCGGGCACCGTGATCGCCGCCACCACAAGTGATCCGACGGCCGCGGCCGAGGTGACCGCCCCCCACACGTCCAGCCCGGGACGATCCCGGTCGACCGACTCCGGCAGCGTGGAACCGGCGATCATCAGCACCAGTCCCGCTATGGCCATGGCGAGAAAGATGGACACCCACGACCACTGCTCCAGCAACAGGCCCGAGCCGAGGATGCCGAGCACCGCGCCCGCACCGGCGACACCCGCCCACAGCCCGACGGCATTGCCCCGGCGTGACTGCGGAAATCCGGCGGTGATCAGGGACAGCGTCGAGGGCATGACGAGAGCGGCGCCCACCCCGGCCGCCGTCCGGCCCGCGATCAACCAGCCGGGCGTGTGCAGCAGCGCCGGGGCCGCCGAGGCCGCCGCGAAGACGAGCAGACCGATGATCAGCACGGCGCGCCGCCCGAAGCGGTCGCCGAGCGCGCCCGCGGGGAGAACCAGGCAGGCCAGCGCCAGGGTGTACCCGTCGACGACCCAGGTGAGCTGCTGCTGACTGGCGCCCGTCGCGGCGGCGATCTCCGGCAACGCGGTATACAGCGCCGCCATCGACGCGATCACCAACGCCACGGTGAGACAGGAGATCGTCAATATCCATCGCTGAGCGGCTGACAAACGTGTCGTGGTGGACTCCACGGCGCCTCCCCGGGCTGAACAAAACTGTCAGTATCGCTACGCTACTATCAGTATCATAAGTGGGTCGGGTGGCGATAGGCGCGGCGGAGAGAGGAATGTTCGACCCATGACCGGTGCCGCCGACCCTCGTGACGACGACGTCGACCCGCGCAAGGCGCGCTCCCGCGCCAGACTGCTCGACGCCGCCACCGCGCTGTTGCGAACCGGTGGGCTGGAAGCGGTTACCGTCGAAGCCGTCACCACCATGTCGAAGGTCGCGCGCACCACGCTGTACCGGCACTTCGACAACGCCATGCAGTTGCGCGCCGCCACGCTCGAGCGCCTGCTCCCGCCGGTGATCGAGGCGCCGCCCGCCGGTCCGCTGCGGCAACGGCTGATCGAATTGCTCAGCAGGCAGGCGGCGGTCGTCAACGAGGCCCCGTTGCAGATATCCACGCTGGCATGGCTGGCCACCGGCGAGCGCGGCGAATCCGGGGCGGGTCCGGACTTCAGCTCGCTGCGCAGGCGGCTCATCGAGCAGTACCGCAAGCCGTTCGACCAGCTCTTCGGCGATCCGGATGTGCGCGCCCAACTCGGTGATCCGGACGTGACGTTCGCGCTGACCCAGCTCGTCGGCCCGATCGTCTTCGCCAGGCTGGTCGGGCTCGAACCGATCGGCACCGCCGACTGCGCACGACTCGTGGACGACTTCTTGGCGGCCAGGGCGAGCGACCGCGACCGTCGCGGCTGATCGAGCGGGGCGCGTGGACGAGGACGATCCGGACGGCAGGTAGCATCGGCGTGCTCGGCGGACGACGAGGAAACCGGTGAAAGTCCGGTGCGGTCGCGCCACTGTGGAAAGCCAGACCCTCCCCGGCGAGCAGCGAACCCCCGATGGGCGCGTCACCCGAGGAAGGCTGCCACCCGTGATTGTGCTGTTGTCCACGTCCGACACCGATCTGCTCAGTGCCCGCGCCAGCGGAGCCGACTATCGGTGGGGAAATCCGGCTCGCCTGCTGGTCGACGACCTGCCCGGCCTGCTCGACGGCGCCGATCTGGTGGTCGTGCGCGTTCTCGGCGGCAAGCGGGCCTGGGAAGACGGGCTGGAGGCGCTGTGCGCCAGCGGGATTCCACTCGTCGCCCTCGGCGGCGAGATCGCCCCGGACGCCGAATTGATGGAATGCTCCACCGTCCCGGGCGGCGTCGCGGCCGACGCGCACAACTACCTGGCCGCCGGTGGCCCGGAGAATCTGCGCCAGTTGCACAATTTCCTGTCCGACACCGTGCTGCTGACCGGCCATGGCTTCGAGCCGCCGATCCAGTTGCCCAGTTGGGGCGAATTGGACCGGGTCGCCGCCGAGCATCCCGATGGGCCGACCGTGGCGGTGATCTACTACCGCGCCCAGCATCTGGCGGGCAACACCGCCTACGTCGACGCCCTGTGTACCGCGATCGAACAGGCGGGCGCGCGGGCGCTGCCGCTGTACTGCGCGTCGCTGCGCACCGCCGAACCCGCGTTGCTCGAAACGTTGCGCCGCGCCGACGCGCTGGTGGTGACGGTCCTGGCCGCGGGCGGCACCAAGCCGGCCACCGCATCCGCGGGTGGCGAGGACGAGGCATGGGATGTCGGCGCGCTCGCCGACCTGGATGTGCCCATCCTGCAAGGGCTGTGCCTGACCACGGGCCGGGCCCAGTGGGAGGCCAACGACGACGGGCTGTCACCGCTGGACGTCGCCACCCAGGTGGCGGTGCCGGAATTCGACGGGCGGATCATCACGGTCCCGTTCTCGTTCAAGGAATTCGACGCCGACGGCCTGTCCACCTACGTCCCCGACGCCGAGCGCGCCGCCCGTGTCGCGGGCATCGCGACGCGCTACGCGCGGCTGCGTCACATCCCCGCCGAACGCAAGCGCGTCGCCGTCATGCTGTCGGCCTACCCGACCAAGCACGCCCGCATCGGTAATGCCGTCGGTCTGGACACCCCGGCAAGCGCGATCCGCCTGCTCACCGAAATGCGCGCCGCGGGTTACGATCTGGGCGCACCCGGCGAGATTCCCGGCCTGGACGAACAGGACGGGGACGCGCTCATCCACGCCCTGATCGCCGCCGGAGGTCAGGATCCCGACTGGCTGACCGCCGAACAGCTGGAGGGGAACCCGATCCGCATCGGCGCGGCGACCTACACCGCCTGGTTCGACACCCTGCCCGGCGACCTGCGCGAGGCCGTCGTCGAAGCGTGGGGCCCGCCGCCGGGCGAACTCTACGTCGACCGCTCCGCCGACCCGGCCGGTGAGATCGTCATCGCCGCACTGCGTTTCGGCAATGTCGTGCTCATGGTGCAGCCGCCCCGCGGTTTCGGCGAGAACCCCGTCGCCATCTACCACGACCCGGATCTGCCACCCAGCCACCACTATCTGGCGGCCTACCGGTGGCTCAGCGCGCCCGAGGGTTTCGGCGCCGACGCGATGGTGCACCTGGGCAAGCACGGGAACCTGGAGTGGCTGCCCGGCAAGACGCTGGGTATGTCGGCTTCCTGCGGCACCGACGCCGCTCTCGGTGATCTGCCGCTGATCTATCCGTTCCTGGTGAACGATCCCGGTGAGGGCACCCAGGCCAAACGACGCGCGCACGCTACCCTGGTGGACCATCTGATCCCGCCGATGGCTCGCGCCGAAACCTACGGCGACATCTCGCGACTGGAGCAGCTGCTCGACGAGCACGCCAACATCTCGGCCCTGGACCCGGCCAAGCTGCCCGCGATCCGTCAGCAGATCTGGACGCTGATGCGCGCCGCGAAAATGGACCACGACCTCGGCCTCACCGAGCGTCCGGACGAGGAATCCTTCGACGACATGCTGCTGCACGTCGACGGCTGGCTGTGTGAGATCAAGGACGTGCAGATCCGCGACGGCCTGCACGTTCTCGGCTCCGCTCCGGCCGGGGAGAGCGAACTCGACCTGGTGCTGGCCATGCTCCGTGCGCGTCAGCTGTGGGGTGGCGAGCGCACCGTGCCCGGCCTGCGCGAAGCCCTCGGCCTCGACGAGTCGGGAGGTGAGGCGCGTGAGCGCGTGGATGCCGTGGAGGCTCGCGCCCGAGCGCTGGTCGCGGCGTTGCAGGCGGCGGACTGGTCGCCGGAGGCGGTCGACGGTATCGCCGACGACCCGCAGGTGCGCCTGGTGCTGCGGTTCGCGGCCACGGAGGTGGTGCCGCGCCTGCGGCAGACCGGCGTGGAGATCGACCGCGTCCTGCACGCGCTCGACGGTGGGTTCATCCCGGCAGGCCCAAGTGGGTCGCCGTTGCGCGGCCTGATCAACGTCCTGCCGACCGGACGCAATTTCTACTCGGTCGATCCCAAGGCCGTGCCGTCCCGGCTGGCCTGGGAGACCGGGCAGGCCATGGCGGAATCCCTGCTGGAGCGTTACCACGCCGACCACGGTGAATTCCCGCGGTCGGTGGGTCTGTCGATCTGGGGTACCTCCGCGATGCGCACCTCCGGCGACGACATCGCCGAAGTGCTCGCGCTGCTGGGCGTGCGGCCGGTCTGGGACGAGGCCAGCCGCCGCGTCCGCACGCTCGAGGTGATCTCGCTCGCGGAACTCGGCCGCCCCCGAATCGATGTCACGGTGCGCATCAGCGGCTTCTTCCGCGACGCCTTCCCGCACGTGCTCGCCCTGCTGGACGACGCGATTCGCCTGGTCGCCGCTCTGGATGAGCCGCACGAGGACAACTACGTCCGCGCGCACGCCCAGGCCGATCTCGCCGAGCACGGCGACCAGCGGCGCGCCACCACCCGCATCTTCGGTTCCAAGCCCGGCACCTACGGGGCGGGCCTGTTGCAGCTGATCGATGCGAAGAGCTGGCGCACCGACGACGACCTCGCCGAGGTCTACACCACCTGGGGTGGCTACGCCTATGGGCGCGATCTCGACGGCGCGCCCGCCGCGGAGGACATGCGCGGCGCGTATCGCCGGATAGCCGTGGCGGCCAAGAACACCGACACCCGCGAGCACGACATCGCCGACTCCGACGACTACTTCCAGTTCCACGGCGGCATGGTGGCCACGGTGCGTGCGCTGACCGGCAAGAACCCGGAGGCCTACATCGGCGACAGCACACGTCCGGACGCGGTGCGCACCCGGACGTTGTCGGAGGAGACGGCACGGGTGTTCCGGGCCCGGGTGGTGAACCCCCGTTGGCTCGAAGCCATGCGCAGGCACGGCTATAAGGGCGCGTTCGAAATGGCCGCGACCGTCGACTATTTGTTCGGCTACGACGCCACGACCAACGTGGTGGCCGATTGGATGTACGAAAAGCTGACGGACAGCTACGTTTTCGACGAGGCGAACCGAAAGTTCATGGAGCAGTCCAATCCATGGGCGCTGCATGGGATCGCCGAGCGGTTGCTGGAGGCGGCCGAGCGGAAACTGTGGGAACGTCCCGAACAGGACACGCTCGATCGGCTGCGGCAGGTATATCTGGAGACCGAAGGGGAGCTGGAGTAGCTACGCCCATCCCATTTTCCGGATTCGTCACGAAATACGCTGTCGTGCAGGGCATCTTGGGTATGCCAACTGTCCGAAGCAGTGATGTGGAACGTCTATAATCGCTGATGTTCCATGGCTGTACCCAGGTAACGACAGATCGAATCTGCTGAGGATGGGAAAGCTCATGAAGTTCAGGAAATTGGTAGCGACCACGCTGCTGACCATTGCCACCACCGGCGTCACGGCAGCTACCGCCTACGGGCAGGCCGAAATCTACGATCCCGCGCTCGCCGACGACGCCGTGGCCTCCTCCGTCGTCGTCGCGCCGGACCGGTCGAGCGCGACGCTGACGCTCGCCTCCGGCACGTTCGCGGTCACACCGGAGGTGATCACCGTGCTCGCGCCGAACGGCGACGTAGTGGCGACGGTGCCGACCACTCTGCGATCCGCGATGGGGCAGCAGGTCGCGGTTGCTCCGGAAATCAACGCGGACGCAACGACTTTGACCCTGACGCCGGTCGGCGCCGCCATTCCGGAGCCGGGTGCGCCGCAGTTCGTCGGTGACGCCGGGAGTGCCCTGGGCGGCGTGCTGATCGGCTGCGCCATCGGCGCCGTGGTCGGTCTGATCTTCCTCATCATCGGCGTGTTCCCCGGCTGCGTGCTCGGCGGCCTCATCGGCGGTGTCGCGGGCGCGCTCCGGTAGTCGCGTCTGCGTGAGTGGTGCGATCGGCCGCTCCCGGTCTCCGTCCGGTGGCGCGGCTGATCGTGCCTAGCCCGCTTGGGTCATGCACGGCTCGACGGTGAAGTCGAGTCCGAAATTGTTCAAAGTCACCGGCAGTGGAGCGTCCGGATTCGGGCGCGGGGTGGACCGCAGCCGGAAATCGGCCGAGCTCAGCAGGTGTGCGAGCAGCGTGCTGGTCACGAACAGCACCAGGTTGCGGCCGGGGCAGTCGGCGGGGCCCGCGCTGAACGGCACGAGTTGGGGGTACTGCTCCGCGCGGCCGTCCAGCCAGATCTCCGGGACGAACTGGTCGGCGAAGGGCAGCAGTTCGGCATCCCGGTGGAACGCAGGGACCGCGATCATCAGCGCGGCGCCCGCGGCGATGGTGAAGCGCTCGTCGCCGTCGCGCCACTCGGTATCGGCGGTGATGTCGCGCAGCAGCATGGGTGTGGTCGGCCACAGCCGCACCGACTCGAGGACGCAGGCGCGCAGATAACCGCGCAGGTCGACGCGTTCCGGATCGACGGCGTCGGCGAGTGCGCGGGCCTGGTGCTCGGGGTGAGTGCTCAGCACCGCCAGTGCCCGGCTCAGCGCGATGCCCGCCGCGTCGAAGGCGAACAACCAGTGCGGTATCTGCCCGACCGGATCGGTGGCGCCGCCCGCGGGCACCGTGGCCAACGCTCCGGCGAGACTGTCCGGCGAAGCGGACTCCACGTGGCGGTACAGCCGATTGGTGAACTGGTCGCGCTGCCTGCGATGCGCAGGCGCGAGGAACGACCAGTTGCCCGCCGAGCGCAGCCGGGAGAGCTCGTCGGTGAGCACGGTGTCGTCGCGTCCTCGCTCGCCGAGCACGATCCGCCGCACCAGCCGCCACCAGCGCGTGGTGAACTGCCGCGCGTCCAGGTGGCCGCGGTGCAGGGCGGACAGGATCAACTCGCGCCCCTCCTCCGCGATCGCCTCGGCGAACGGACCGGACAGGCGATGTAACGGCTCGGCGGAGTCCAGCGCGGCCTCGTTCACGGCGCGGCGCTGGTCGCGGATCGGTCCCTCCGAGAGCAGGACGCCGTGCGGCTGGAACTGGCGCAACGCGGCGCGCTTCTCCCGATTCGCCGGACTGAACGGCGTCGGCGCGTCGGCCAGCACCCGTCCCACGTCATGCGGATCGAGAACGACCACGATCCGGCGACCCGGCACCACCAGCTCGACCGGGCCGTCGCCGAACTCGCGCCGCAACTGCCGCACGCGCTCGATCGCCCTGGCATCGGCTCCGGTGCGTTCCAGTAGGCCCAGCACCGGCCTGCGCCGTGCGATGACACCCGAGGCGACCGAGGCGAATCCGAGATCCGCCAACGCCGCCACCGCGGGCACTCCCACCAATCGGTGTTCGCGGGTTTCTGCCATACGGCCTCCTCCCGGTGCGCTCAGGTCGACACGGTGCCGACGACCGGTCACATACCCGGCGACACGGGGTCGAAACCGTGTCGCGGGCTGAGCGGCACCGATGCGGTGCCGGGAAGCTCAGTTCGGCGCCTGGGTCTCGTTCACCGCGAGCGCGTCCTCGACCGAGTTGAACACCGTGAGCAACCGGTCCAGCGCGGTCACCTCGATCGGCCTGCGCGCGGCGTCGCTGGGGACGACGCGCAAGCCACCGGAGCCGGTGGCTTCCGAGGCCGCCAGCAGGACGCTCAGCCCGGCGGAGCCGAGGAACCCGACGTTGGTCATGTCCACCACGACGGCGGCGGGCGCGTCGCGCAGCGCCTCGTCGAGAGCCGACTGCAAGCGCGGCGCGGATGCCATGTCTATCTCGCCGTGCACGGTGACGACCACCGTGTCCTCCGCCGACCGCACCTCGACCTCCAGCGCCCGGGGCGCGCTTTCGGAACTCACAATCCACCTCCCGTGCCGGCGACGCGTCCTCGGCAGTACGCCACGTCGACCTCCGCTCCGGTTCACGTCTCTTGCGCACGGGTTCTCGGCGCAGAGAGCGACCACTCCGCGGCCAACTTACCCCATCCCGTCGCGCGCTAATCACACTGTGCGCCCGATCGTGCTTCCGACCAGGCGGTATCATGCGGCCGGACGAACTCGTTGCGCCGGTCCGACAGCTCCCCGACGGTCGCTCGGGTGAGCCGTGACGCAAGAGCCGACCGAAGGGGGCCGATCCCCATCAGCGGTGCGACGAAGCATGCCGTCGTGCACGGTCGAGGCGGACGATCGACCTCGGTGACGGGTGCGGCTGCACGATAACGCCCGGGTGCAGACGCACACCGAATTGCCGCCGTGACTCGAGAACCTCGAGTCACGGCGGCAGTCATTTCGAGCTGCGGCGATGCGCCGCGTTATTCCGGCCAAGTGCCGGTGAGCGATTCGTAGCCTTTCGCGCCCGCGCGGTCGATCGCGGCCTTGACCAGGCCGAAAACCGCGCCCTGCAATGCCGCGGCGAAAAGCACCTCGCGCCAGGAATGCTCCCGCGCGGTCGACGTCGGGGCCTGCCGCTCACCGGTGATCTGCTTCCACACCTTGGTGAACACGGCGTTCGCCGCGAGGCCGCCGAGCACGCTGATCAGCATGCCGAGTGGTTTGTAGAGCGTCTTCATCGCCGCCTCCGCACGATCTGCCAGACCAGGGCCGCGGCGAGCACCGCCGCGCCGAGGGCCGCGGGAATCGGATGGGCGCGCAGTGCGCCACCGGCCTGCCTGCCGCGTTCGGCCACCGGCTCCGGTGTGGCCGCCGCCACTCGGTGGGCGAGGTCCGCCGCGCCCGTCCTGGCCTGCTGGGCCTTGTCCGCGACGGTGAGCGCCGCCTCGGACGCCGCGTGCTGAGTCGCCTCGACGGCGTCGTGCGCCTTCTCCTTGCTGCGCGCGGGCACATCGAGTTTGTGGCCGAGCTCTTCCACCGTCCGGCCGAGATCCGCCCTGGCCTGGTCGCGGTCGCGCCGCAGGGCCGCGACGTCGTCGGTGGGCCGGTCGGCCCCGGGTCGGCTGTCACTCATCCCCGCCTCCTGTCCTTGATCACCTCGATGTCCTCGCGAACGCCCTCGACCGCTTCCTGCGGGATCGGCGGATTCGCCTCTTCGACGCTCTTCTTCCCGGCCAGACCGAGCCCCGCCGCGACCACCAGCAGCGCGCCCGCGACGATCAGCGCGGACGCCCAGCCCGGCAGCACCTCGGTGAGGCCGAGCACCGCCGCGGCGACCAACGCCGCCCCGCCGTAGAACGCCAGTAGCGCCGCCACGCCCGCCAGGCCCGCTCCGAGGCCGAACCGCTTGCCCTTCTCCCGCATCTCGACGCGAGCGAGCTGGAGTTCGTCGCGGATGAGCCGGGACACCTGAGTGGTGGCGTCCTCGACCAGTTCGCTGACCGACCGCGCGTTCGCGGGCGGGCGAACCTGTGTCGTCTCGGTCATGAGACCTCCTTCGGCATGTCACACCTCCTGCCCGGCGACTACCCGCGCGTCCGGATTCCAATCGGACGCCACGGCCGGTCCGGCGGGGTTAGTGGTGTGCGACGCGCGGAGCGGCCGACGCGAGACCGTAGCTCGCGATGGAACCGAAGTCGTAGCGGTGCAAGCCGATTCGCTACGAGGTCAGCTGAGCTGCTCGTGGTACGCGACCTCGATGAGCCGGTCCGCGACGAAGAGCAAGGCCGCGACGTTGAGAGCAATCTCCTCGCGTCGGCCGAAGAAGCGCGAACGGGCGGCCGGATCCCAGCCGAGCGCCGCGGTGACGTGTTCGAGCGGGACACCACGCTCGTCGCGGAGCTCGGTGCGCATCGGTGTTCTCCTCCGCGTCGGAAAGCGGGCACGGGCGCGGCGGCCTCCGACGCGTCCGCCGACATTCCGGGCCGAAACCATCGAAACGACTTCGGCGGACGAGGGAGGTACCCGTTTTCGGTTCGAATATGGCGAGAATCCAATCCGCGAGACGGTGCGCCGCGAAGTCAAGGCATGCGGGTTGGCACGAGGCAGGTGCGCCGAGACCGCAGTGCGGGTCCATCCACGCATGGTCGTACGCCTGCGGAGTCCGCGGTCCGTTCGCGCGTCGAGGTCGCGGCGAGACCGCGATCGGCGCACCCGGGCCTGCCGGTCGTGCCGGTGGAAGGTGACCGGCGATGACGGGCGCCGAGCCGTGCCGCGCTGATCTGCTCGATCTGGCGTACCCGTACGCGATGGACGCGGTGGCCGAGATCGAGCGCAGGCGCATCGAAAACCGGGTGGCGACGGCGGAATCCGGCACCGCCGCGGCGTTCGCCGGCGCGGTGCGGCGTATCCGGGAGACGTTGGCGGCACTCAGCGCGACCGCCGCGGTGAATCCGCCACCCACCCTCGAGTCGAAGATCCTGCGGGCGATCGACGATTCGAGTCCGAGCGCGGACCGGCGCGGCCGGCCACGCAGCGCATAGTCACCGTCGTGCTCAGCTGAGCGGCGCTCCGGTCGCCGGTGTCGCGCGGGAACTTCCCGGCTGGTCGCAGCCTTCCAGGGTCGCGCGCGCCACCTCCTCGACGACGTCGTCGATCTCCCCGCGCGCCCGCAGCGCCGCGATCTGTCGGTGCGCGCCGTTGCCGCGCGCGAGCAGGCGGCCGAACGCCTCGTCGACGAATCGGCGGTCGCCCGCGTCCTCCAGCGCGGGCGCGGCGTAGTCGATCAGCCGGCACAGCAGGTCGCGCACGGGCGCCACCGTGCCGTCACGAGGGTCGACGCCGTCTCCGGCCAGCCCCGAACGCGCTGCCTTCCAGTACGCCGCCCGCAACATCTCCGCGGGCACCTGCGGCGCGAGCTGCCCCGCCGCCAGCGATCTCTCCGCCATCACGACGACGGCGCGCACCAGCGCGGCCAAGAGCGCGGTCTCCTCGACGGTGGCCGGAATGTCGCTGACCCGGATCTCGACGGTCGGGAACGAGACCGAGGGACGGACGTCCCAATAGACCATCTGCTTGTCCAGGATGCTGCCGCTGTTGAGCATCATCGCGACCATCGTTTCGTAGTGCCGCGCGGATTCGAAGTACGGAGGTGGTCCGGCGCTGGGCCAGCGCCGCCACAGGATGCTGCGCCAGCTGGCGAAGCCGGTCTCGGTGCCGCGGTAGATGGCGGAGTTGGCGGTCATCGCGAGCAGTTGCGGCAGCCACGGCCGCAGGTGGTTGCTGACCTGGATCGCGGTTTCGACGTCGGGTATGCCGATGTGCACGTGACAGCCCGACAGCCCCTGCTCATGGGCTAGCATGCCGAAGTTCTCTTCGATGCGCTGGTAGCGCGGGGTCTCGGTGACCGGGAACTCGTGCGGGACGGTGGGCGGGATGCCGACCGCGAGCAAGCGGGCGTCGTTGCGCTCGGCGCAGGCGGCGATGCCGCGGCGCAGGTCGCGCAACTGCTTGTGCAGTGCGCCGATATCGGTGTGGACCGCGGTGCTGGTCTCCACCTGACAACGGGTGAGTTCGAGTTGCAGGTCGATGCCGAGTTCCTCGGCGGTACGCGCCACCTCGACATTGCGTGCCAGCGGTTCGCCGGTGCGCGGGTCGACGAGCAGGAACTCCTCTTCCACCCCGATGGTCAGCCGCCCATCGTCCATATGGTGGCAATACCCAGGGCCCGGCGCGCTAGTCAACCGAACGCGTGCGGTTCGCCGAGCGGTCGCCGTCCGCACTCCACGCCGCTCGGAACGGCCGGATGTCAGTACCGCGGCCGCAGCCTGTGCGAGCCGCGGTGGCCGTGACGACCGGCGTCACGTCGCTCGACGATGCCGACGGCTCCGCGCCTCCCATGGGCGGTGCTGCGGGAACAGCGCTGGGCGGGTAGGGCTCGATAATCTCGCTCCCATGCGGATCGTCGTCCTCGGCTCGGGCATCTCGGGTCTGTCCACCGCGGCCGAACTGCTTCGAGCCCGGCACGAGGTCATCGTCGTCAGCGCCGAGCCGATCACGGCGACGACGTCCTTCCTGGCCGCGGCGGTCTGGTTTCCGACCGCCGCCGGCCCCGCTGATCGTGTGCTGGCCTGGAGCGAGACGACTTTCGAGCACTTGGCGGCGCTGGCCGCCGCCGGTGCGCCGGGCGTGCGGATGTGCGCGTCCATGGCGCTGTATGGCGACGAGCCGGCCATGCCCGCGTGGTCGCGGTCGGTGCGCTCGTTCCGGCCGGCCGATCGGGGAGACCTGCCGCCCGGCTACGGATTCGGGTTCCGTTTCGAAGTTCCTTTGGTGGAGATGCCGACCTACTTGCCGTTCTTGAGCGCGCAGGTGGACGCGGCAGGCGCGCGTCGCGTGCTGCGTGCGGTGCGGAGCCTCGATGATCTCGCGGACCTGTCGCCGGACGTCGTGGTGAACTGCGCCGGGCTGCGGGCCGCCGAGTTGGTGGGCGACCCGGAGGCGTATCCGATCCGCGGCCAGATCGTGCGGGTCGCGAACCCCGGGCTGTCGGTGTCGGTCCGCGACGAAGCCCATCCGCTCGGTCGCGCCTACGTCCATCCGCGCGCGAACGATTGCGTCCTGGGCGGTTCGCTGGACACCGGCGAGTGGGACACCGCGCCCGACCCCGACCTCACCCGATCGATCCTGCGGCGTTGCCGCGACCTGGTCCCCGGGCTCGACGGCAGCGAGGTGCTGGACGCCGTGGTGGGACTGCGCCCCGGTCGCCGGGAAGTCCGCGTGGAACTCGACACCGCCGTGCTACCCGGCACGCCCGTCGTCCACAACTACGGCCACGGCGGCTCCGGCATCACCATCGGCCACGGCTGCGCGCTGGAGAGCGCCGCGCTCGTAGCGGCGCTGTGAGCGGCGACCGGTGCGTCGGTCGCGCTCAGTTGGCGTAACTGCGCGCCACCACCGAGTTCAGCGTCTCCAGGAATTCGCTGAGCACGCCGGGCTCGACCCGGTCGCGTGCGGTGCGCCGTCCCGGGGAATCCGTGGCGGGTGCGGCGAGGCCCGCGTCGACGCTGTCGCGCAGGACGGCGTGCACCGCTTCGATCGGGATGCCCGCCTGGGCGCATCGGGTCGCCGCGTGCTCGAACCGGCCCAGCGCGAGACTGCCCGCCGCCTCGGCCGCGTCGACCAGGACGAGGGCCAGTTCCAAGCCCATTCTGATCAGCGCGTCGGGACCGCCGCGATGGGCGCCACGAGTGAATCTCGCGGACACTTCGGTGATGTCCCGATCTTCTTCGTGCGGGCCGATGTTCATGGCCCTCCCTCCGCGCGGCGACCCTGCTGCCACCGACGTTACGACGGGGATCGAAAGAATTCGACCGCGCGATTACGACTTGTGAGGCTTCACAGACGCGCGTCGCCCGGTTCGGGTGGTGTCCCCAACCGAGGGCTCGGACCTCGGCACGCCGACCCGGTCAAGTTACCGTGGAGTACTTTCCGCGATCGGGGAGGGAAGGAGTCACATGTCCATCACCGATTCGGCAGGCCCGGATCTGACCCTGTCGGGCCGCCCGGCCAGTTCTTCACTGCGGGACGTGCGGAATCTGTCGCGCAAGATGGTCGGCCATTTCATCGAGACCGTCGCGCACTGCCGGACGCTCCCCGGTGAGGCGCTCAACGGCGACATCACCAACATCACCCGCCTGTGCCTGGAACTGGCCGTCAGCATGCTCGACGGCAGTGACATCCCGGAGAAGACCCTCCTGCTGCGCAACGCCGCGGCGGGCTGGGCGCGAGAAGGCATTCCGATCGACACCATCCACCACGCCGTGCACGAGGGATTCAAGCTCGGCTTCGACCTGATCGTGGCGAACGCGACCGCCGCGGACTTCGACAGTCTCAAGGAGATCAGCCGCCGCCTGCTGGAGATCCTGGACACCATCACCTCGACGGTCTCGCGGGCCTACGTGACCGAGTTGCGCGCCGTGGTCGGCGAGCACCACACGGCCGCGCACACCCTCGCTTCGGCCCTGCTCGGCGGGCACCCCACCTTCACCATGGCCCGCGAATGCGGAATCCAGATCGCCGACTCCTATTCCGTTGTCGCCCTGGCGATTCCGCCGCACCCGGAGGAACGCAACCCGCATCTCGACGGTGCGGTGGTCGCGCGGCGGAAGCTGCGCCGAGTGCAATCCGAACTCGCCACCCGCTGCGGTGAATCGGTGTTGTCGCTGCTCAGCGTCGACGGCGGCACCATCCTGCTACCGTCCGCGTCGCCGGAGGACAAGGCGCTGGACGAACTGGTGGACAGCCTCGGCCGTGCCGCGCAGGTGCCGATCGTCGCGACGGTGATCGCCGCGACCCCGGTCGAGGTGCCGACGGCCGCCGACCGCGCGCACGAGTTGCTGGACATGGTGCAACGGCTGCGCTGGACCCGCGGGCTGTTCCGCTTCGACGACCTCGCGCTCGAATATCAGCTCACCCGGCCCGGACCCGGACTGGAAACCCTGCGCACACTGCTCGACCCACTCGACGAGCACCCCGAACTACTCGAGACGCTCAAACGTCATATCGGCACGAATCTCAATCGCCAGCGCACGGCGCGCTCGCTGCACATCCACACCAACACCGTGGACTACCGGCTCAAGCGCATCGGTCAGCTCACCGGTTTCGACCCCGCCCAGGCGTCCGGGGTGTGGTACCTGCGTGCGGCGTTGGTCGCCCGGAGCTACCGGGACTCCGAGGACGAATCGCCGATCGGTGCGTGGGCGGGGGCGGCCGCGGTCTCCTCATAAGTTCGGCGCACCACTTCGTCATCGCCGAGCAGGGCATGGACCGTCTCGGGGGTCCAGCGCCGGTCGGCGCCGGGCCGAGTGGCGAGATAACCCGCGGTCGCGCGGGCGGACCAGCCGTGTGCCGCGCGCAGGCCCGCGGCCAGATACCGCAGGTAGGCGGCAGCGGGCGGATTGCCCCGGACGTCGCGACAACGCCAGGGCGCGGTGAAGGTGAGCACCGGGTACCCGGCGTGCGTTCCCGCGCAGACCAACGTTTCGTAGCGTCCCGGGCCGAGAGTCATCGTCCCCTGCGCGATCGCCTCGCTGAGGTCCATGTCCGCCCCCGGGGCGCGATACATCTCTTGCGCCACGATGTCGGAGAACTGTGCGGCGGTGAGCAAGTGGGCGTGCACGGCCATCTCGCCCGGGCAGTCGGGGTCGTAGAAAGCGCGGCCGCCGGTCCAGGTCAACGATTCGGTGGCGAAATACAGCACGCCCCGGAGCGAGAGGGGCGTCGAGCGGATCGGGTCGGCGTTGTCGCGGCAGCCGGGCAGGGTGAGTGTTCCGCCTGCGGGCTTGCCACCGCGAAGATAGGTCCGCAGCCTGGCCAGACTCATATTCGAGCCGTACGCGGCGTACCAGACCGGATCCGTGCGCGGGGGCGGCTCGGACCGACTCACGTCCGGTCGCGCGCTGGGCGCTGTCGCTGTCGCGCCGTCGGGATGGCGGGCCGTCATGGCACCCATTCTCGACTGTTCGCGACGTGGCGCCCACCTGACATTTCCGGCCGAAGGACGCGGTCGGCCGCCGGCGCATCGTCATTCCTTGCCCGCCGGCCGGGTGGGTCCCCGTGTGCGCGGACCGAGTGCTTCACCGGTTGCGCGAGCCCACGCCGCCCGCGGCGCACCGAGCCAGCGCTTCCGCGGGCCCGGACGGAGGAGCTTGCCGACGCCAGATGACACGGAATTCCCGGGTGAGCACGACGGAGTCGGCCGTCGGCACCTCCACTAGGGCCGCGCTGTCCAGATCGGGCGCTGCGATCAACCGGCTCAGCACCGCGGGTGCGACTCCGGCCCGCGCCGACGCGACGATCGCCGCCGCCGAGCCCAGTTCGGCGGCCGGGCGGGCAGGCTGGCACTCCGCGCCCAGGATTTCCCATACCGTGTCGCGGGTGCCGGATCCAGGCTCGCGCCACAGCAGGGGAGTGGTCGCCAGTTCGCGCAATGTCACCGGCCGTCGGCGGTGTGCCCACCGGTGGCCGGGCGCGACCACGACAACCAGATCGTCGGCGCCGAGCACTCGGCTGCCGAGGCCGGGCGGCGGGTGCGGTCCCTCCACGAAACCGATGTCCGCCCTGGCGTCGCGGACCAGTTCCTCGACATGCCGGGTGTTGTCGACTTCGAGGGATACCGCCACCTCCGGATAGGACTGGCGGAAAGCGTCGAGCCACTGCGGAATGCGATGGTCGGCGATGGTCTTCGACGCGGCGATCCGCAGGCGTGGCACCTGAGCGGCGTGCAGCGCGGCCACACCCGCGCCGAAGGCCCGCGCCGCGTCGAGCACGGCTTGCGCGTGCTCCACGACCGAGCGCCCCGCGTCGGTGAGCGTCGACCCGGTCGGCCCGCGATCCAGCAGCCGTAGCCGTAGCCGTCGTTCCAGGGCGCTGATCCGCATGCTCGCGGCGGGCTGGCTGATGCCGTGCCTGCGCGCGGCAGCGCCGAGGCTGCCCGACTCCGCAACGGAGACCAGCAGGTCGAGCACCTCCAGATCAGGTGTTCCTGGCGGCAGCGTCATGGGCAGATTATGAGCCTGCTGCGATGGCGCGGCATTCCCCGCCCCATCAGCGCGGCTTATGAGGTGCTGTCGTCCCGACGGCTACCCGGACAGATCGTTTGCCGCGATCGTTGTCGAAATGAGGCATCTTCGCCGGCACGGGCCCGGCCTCCTGGTGGCAGCGGTGCTCGCCACCGCCGCGACTTTCCTGGGTGCGGTGTGGCCCGTCCTCGGCGTGCCCGTGCTCGCGCTGGCCGGTGGCGCGATATTCGGTGTTTTCGCACGCCGCACCGGGGACGAGCGATTCACTCCCGGGCTGGCCTCGGCGCAGCGACGATTGCTCGGCGCCGCCATCGTCCTGCTCGGTCTCGGGTTGCCCGCCGGCGCGGTGGTCGGCGTGGGCCGCGGCACGATTGTCGTGCTGATCGGCACATTGCTCGTCGGCGCCATGGCCGCCCTGGTCGTCGGCAGGCTGCTGGCCCTGGACCGGGAGTCGGCCATCCTGGTGGCGGTGGGCACCACCATCTGCGGGGCCTCCGCCATCGCCGCCGCCACGGCGGTCATCAAGCCCGACCGCGAGCGGGTCGCCTACGCTCTCGGCACCATCTTCGTCTTCAATGTCGTCGCGGTGCTGGTCTATCCGCCGCTGGGCCACGTGCTCGGCATGTCCGAGCAGGCATTCGGCTTGTGGGCGGGCACCGCCATCAACGACACGTCCTCGGTGCTCGCCGCCGGTGTGGCCTTCGGCTCCGCCGCCGCGCATTTCGCCGTCATCGTCAAGCTGGTGCGCAGCCTGGCGATCATCCCGCTGTGCGTCGGATTGCACTTCGGAGCCCGGCGCGATTCCGGCGTCACGCCACTGTGGCGCACCATTCCGCTGTTCGTGGTGCTGTTCCTCGCCGCGTCGGCTCTCGCCGCCACCGGCGTGATCCGGCCCTCGTGGACAACCGCCCTGAGCCACGTCAGCGCCTGGCTGATCGCCGCCGTCCTGGCCGCCGTCGGCACCACCCTCACGCCGCAGCGCCTACGCACCGCAGGCCATCGCCCCCTGCTCTTCGGCGGCATCCTCTCCATCGTCCTCGGAATCTCCAGCCTCGCGCTGCAATTCGCCACCGGCTGGTGGTGAGCAACAGACGAATTGCGGCGGCGGCTCGGCGGACACGGTTGCCGCCACCTACGCCCATACACGTAATCGCGAACCGTCCTGCGGTCGGATGTCGCCGCCGTCGCGCGGGCCTACCGTTGCCCTATGACGTGGAACGAGATGAGCCAGAGCAAATACGTGCGGCTGACCACCTTCAAGAAGGACGGGACGCCGGTCGGCACCCCCGTGTGGGTGGCTCCGGATGGCGACCGGATCGTCGTGTGGACCAATCCCGAGACCTGGAAGGTCAAGCGGATCCGCCGCAATCCGGACGTCACGCTGCAGGTCTGCGACGGGCGCGGCCGGCCGACGGCGGAGGAGGTCCTGCCGGGCAGCGCGCGCATTCTCGACGCGGACGGCACGCAGCGCGTGCGCGACGTGGTCGCGGACAAGTACGGAATCATCGGCAAACTCGCCATTCGCGGGCACAAGCTGCTGCGCGGCGCGAACGCGTCCGTCGGGATCGCGATCGCTCCGAAGGCGGCAGGCGATCCGTCCTAGGCGGACTCGGCGAGACCGGCTGATCGCCAGATGTCCGCGAGATCGTCGAGCGGGATCGAGAGCGCCTGTGCCAATGCCACCACGGTGCCGAAAGCCGGCGAGGGCAACCGTCCGGTCTCGATCTTGCGCAGCGTCTCCGGTGAGATCCCGGCGGCGTGGGCGACGGCGGTGAGTTCGCGATTCGCGCGGGCCGCGCGCAGGGCGGCGCCCAAGCGGCGACCCGACTCGATCTGCGCGGGGGTCAACGGGAGGCGGACCATGCGCTCAGGCTACGGACGGCAGGGTGAGGTCGCAAGACGGATTGGTATTAAAATACCGGCGCGGCTAGGGTGGTATTAAAATACCGGCGCACTGGAGGAATGATGGTCGAGTTGAAGAGCCCCGCGGAGATCGAGCGGATGCGAGTGGCGGGGCGCTTCGTCGCAGACGTGCTCGCCGAGTTGCGCGACCGGGCGCGGGTAGGGGTGAACCTGCTCGACCTGGAAGCCCACGTCCGGGAACGCATCCGCGCGCGCGGCGCCCAGTCCTGCTATTGGGACTACGCGCCCTCGTTCGGGCGAGGGCCGTTTCGCAATACCGTCTGCCTGTCGGTCAACGACGCTGTGCTGCACGGACTTCCGTTCGACTACGCCTTACGGGACGGCGACGTGCTGACCATGGACCTCGCGGTCGGCATCGAAGGCTGGGTCGCGGACGCGGCGACCACGGTCGTGGTCGGCTCGGCCGCGGACGAGGACGTTCGGCTGGTGCGGGCGACGGAAGAGGCGCTGGCCGCGGCGATCGCGGTCGCGGTGCCGGGCAACCACATCGGCGACATCTCCGCCGCCATCGCCGAGGTGGCGCGGGCGTACGGCTATCCGGTGAACACCGAATTCGGCGGTCACGGCCTCGGCCGCACCATGCACGAGGACCCGCACGTGCCCAACGACGGCCGCCCGGGGCGCGGCTATCGGTTGCGCCCCGGACTCACCATCGCGATCGAACCGTGGTTCGCGCGCACCACCGACCGCATCGTCACCGATCCCGACGGCTGGACCATCCGTTCGGCGGACGGCTCCCGAACCGCGCACTCCGAGCACACCATCGCGATCACGCCGGACGGGCCGCAGGTGCTGACCGCGGCGTGACGGTCTAACTCTCCGACAGCCAGACGGACAGGTCGTCGGACGCGCGTAACTCGTCGGCGATGACCGCCCGTTCTTCGGCCGACAGTTCCATCGCGCGCAACTCCGTCCGGAATCCATCGGCTCCGCCGGGGTCGCCGGCCGCGATGGCGAGTTCGGCGAGTGCCGCCAGTGCCCGTGCCACGTCGAGCCGGGGCGCCGCGCCGCGGAACCGGCCGAGACCGACCTCGAGCACACGGAACGCGGCCTTGTCGTCGGTCTTGAAGTCGCGCAGGATGCGGGCGTTGTCCAGCACTCTGGCCAGCCCGTCCAACTCCTTCGATCCGCCGTACTCCACCTCAGGGGGTTCGTCGCGCTGGATGTAGATCACCTGGTTGCCGGCCGGATCGATGACGGTGAACCGGGATTGCCCAGGCCGGAAGCGGGTGATCCGGGGCAGGCCCTTGGCGGGGATCTTGCCGTAGCGGCTGCGCAGCGCCGCGGAGAAGGCTCGATGCCTGCTCGCGATGTCGTCGACCATCACGAGGCAACCGGCGCGCTCGGCGGGGATGTCGCCGTTCTTCGGCGCGGGCACGAAGTGCAGGGCGCAACCGTGGTCCTCCACCGCGCCGTAGACGTAGGGGCGGGTCTGCTCGTGGGTCACCGTGTAGCCCAGCGTCCGGTAGAAGTCGAGCGTGTCGGTCAGGTCGCCGGTCCACAGTTGCGGTACCGCCGTGTCGGCCATGAAAACTCCCATTTACCTGCGGTAGTCAATTTTGACTAGGCGAGCGTAGCGGTGGTTTTCGCTGGAAGTCAAACTTGACTACCATGCGATCTCGGAGCGGAAGGAGTTCGCGATGTCGGTGGTGCGCCTGCTCGTGCTGGGGGTGATGCGCCTGCGTCAGCCCGTGCACGGCTACGCGGTGCGCCAGGAGCTGCTGTCCTGGCGGGCCGAAACCTGGACGAACGTCAAGCCCGGCTCGATCTATCACGCCCTCAAGCAGCTCACCCGCGAGGGCAAGCTGAGCGCGTTCGGCACCCAGACCAGCGACCAGGGCCCTGGGCGCACGCTGTTCGAGCTGACCGAGGCGGGAGAGGCCGAGTTCCGCGGGCTCATGGACGAGGCGCTGGTCAGCATCGACATGGAGGAACTGGGCGCTGCCATCGCCTTCATGGACGCGCTGCCCAGGGCGCACGTCATCGCGAAATTGCGGGAACAGCGCCGCCGCAGCGAGGAAGTGCGCGCCGACCTGCTCGCCATGATCCCGGACTTCCCCGGGCGGTACGAAGCGCCGCACGCGACCGATCTGCTGGAGCTGTGGAGCGGCGTGTTCGCGAACCTGTCGAAGTGGACCGACGGAATGCTCGCGCGTCTGGAAGCGGGGGAGTACCGACTGCCGGAGTGAATATCCGGCACGAACCCGCGCCTTTCCCGCGTCGCTCACCGCACCGGGATGCGGGATACGCTGCCCGCATGACGAATTCGCTGGACGCCGTCGCCAAGGCCGACTACGTGCTGCTGACCACCTTCCGCAAGGACGGATCGCCCGTCGGCACCGCGGTGTGGGCGGTGTCCGAGAACGGCAAACTGTACGTTTGGACCGTGACCGACAGCTGGAAGGTCAAGCGCTTGCGCCGCAATCCGGCGGTCAGCGTGCAACCGTGCAGCGCGACCGGCAAACCGCACGGCGCGGTGATCGAAGGAACCGGACGGATCCTCGATGCCGACGGCACGGAGCGGGTCCGCAAGCTGCTGCGGCGCAAGTACTGGCTCACCGGTCCCCTCGTCATCCTCGGCAGTAACCTGCGGCGCGGCAAGTCCGGAACCATCGGCATCGAGATCGACCTCGCGGCCTGACCCGCCGCGCTCAGGTCGCCTGGCTGACCGACGACATGTGGAAGTCCGGAATCCGCAAGGGCGGCATCGCGGTCCGGGTGAACCAGTCCTTCCATTCCCGCGGCAGCGTGAGCTCGGTGGCGCCCGCCTCGCTCACCCGCCGGAGCACATCCAGCGGGCTCTCGTTGAACCGGAAGTTGTTCACCGCGGCGGTGACCTCGCCGTTCTCCACGAGATACACCCCGTCCCTGGTGAGACCGGTGAGCAGCAGCGTCGCCGGATCGACCTCACGGATGTACCACAGGGTGGTCAGCAGCAAGCCGCGCTCGGTGCGCGCGATCATGTCATCGATCGTGGCGTCGGAACCGCCGGTGAGCAGCAGGTTGTCGCCGGGAACCGTGGCGGGTGCGTCGAACTCGGCGGCGGTGGCGCGCGGATAGATCAGCGCGGAGATCACGCCGTCGCGCAGCCAGTCGACGCGCTCCGCGGTCAGGCCGTTGTCGAACACCGACATCGATTCCGAGGACGCGGTCGCCGCCACGAACGGCTGGTACTCCAGTCCGGGCGCGTGCGGATCGGAGTAGAGCGTGAGCGGAATATCGCTCAGTCGCTCGCCGACCCGGGTCCCGCCCGCTCGCGCGAACGCCGTGTGTCCTTCCTGCGCGCCCCTGCCCTCCATCGACCAGGCCAGGTAGATCATCAGGTCGGCCACGGTGGAGGGCGGCAGCAGCGTCTCGTAGCGGCCCGCGGGCAGCTCGACCTTGCGTTTGGCCCAGTCCAGGCGGCGGGAAAGGTCCGCGAGCAAACCGGATACGTCGACGTCGGTGAAGTCCGCGGTACCCACCCCGACCCACGCGCTGGCCAGATCCGCGCCCTCGCCGCGTTTGCCGTTGATCTCCACCGAACCGGTGGGTTGCACGAAGCGGCGCCGGATGCCGGTCGAGGTGCCCAGCCAGGTGGTGTGCATCTGGTGATGGGCGAAGCCGTAGAGACGGTCGGCGCTGTCGAATCCGGCGGACAGGCCCTCGGCCAGATCGGTGAACACCTCGATGCCGGTGCCGGTCGCCGGGGCGGCCCAGTCGTGGTCGACGGTGTCGGGCTCCAGCAGCGGCATCGCGTCACGCGCGGGTTCGGCGCCGCGCGCGGCCTCCTCGCTGGCGCGCACGACGGCCTCGATGTCGTCGGGGTCGACGCTGGACGAGGCGATGGTGCCGACGCGGGCCAGCGTGGGCCCCTCGCGGAACACCGAGATGACCGCCCATTTGCGCGACACCGACGACCCGTTGGTGGTCATGGAGTTGCCCGCCCAGCGCAGTGACGCCTCGTGCTCGTCACGGACGATCACCATCGCCTCGTCGGCGCGCGACAGCGCCAGCGCGCGCTCCACGGTCACGCCGGCGGGGAACAGATCGTCGCTCACTGGCCTGCCTCCGTCCGGGTGTTGAGAATGTTGACACCGCGCACCAGGACCGACGGGCAGCCGTGGCTGACCGCGGCGACCTGGCCCGGCTGCGCTTTCCCGCAGTTGAACGCGCCACCGAGCCGCCAGGTCGACGGGCCGCCGACCGCTTCCATCGCGCCCCAGAAGTCGGTGGTGGTGGCCTGGTAGGCCACATCGCGCACCTGGCCGTCGAGCTTGCCGCCGCGGATGCGGAAGAACCGCTGGCCGGTGAACTGGAAGTTGTAGCGCTGCATGTCGATCGACCAGGACCGGTCGCCGACGATGTAGAGGCCGTCGTCCACCCGGGAGATGAGTTCCTCGGTGCTGGTGTCGCGGTCGGGATCCGGTTGCAGTGACACGTTGGCCATGCGCTGGATCGGAACGTGATGCGCCGAATCCGCGTACGAGCAGCCGTTGGACCGCTCCAGGCCGAGGCGCGGCGCGAACACCCGGTCCAGTTGATAGCCGACCAGGATGCCGTCGCGGACCAGATCCCAGCGCTGCCCGGCGACGCCCTCGTCGTCGTAGCCGACCGTGGCCAGCCCGTGCGACTCGGTGCGGTCGCCGGTCACGTGCATGATCGGCGTGCCGTAACGCAGTGACCCGAGCTGGTCCGGAGTGGCGAAAGAGGTTCCCGCGTAAGCGGACTCGTAGCCGATGGCGCGGTCGTACTCGGTGGCGTGGCCGATGGATTCGTGGATGGTCAGCCACAGGTTGGTCGGATCGATGACGAGGTCGGTCGGCCCGGCCTGCACGCTGGGCGCCTTCACCTTCTCGGCCAGCCACTCCGGAATCCGGGCCAGTTCGCCGTCCCAGTCCCACACGCCGTCGGCCCCGGTGACGTACTCCCATCCGCGGCCGACCGGTGCGGCCAGCGTGCGCATCGTCTCGAACACACCTGCCGACGCGTCCACAGTGATCGCTTCGAGGCTCGGGTGCAGCCGCACCCGTTGCTGGACGATCGAGGAGCCCGCGGTGTCGGCGTAGAAGGTCTGCTCCTTGACCTGCAACACGCTCGCGGTGACGTGATCCACCCCGTCGGCGTGCGACAGGCGCTCCGAATAGTCCTGCAGCAGGGCGACCTTCTCGCCGGTCGGGACGGCGAACGGGTCGACGTCGTAGGCCGAAACCCAGCGCGCGTCGGCGTAACGCGGCTCGTCGGCCAGCTCGACGCGTTCGCGGTTGAGTGCCCGCAGCGTGGTCGCGACCGTGACGGCGGTGCGCGCCACTTCGGCGGCGGTACCGGGCGTGAGCGCGGCGTGCGACGCGAAACCCCATGTGCCGTCCACGATCACCCGCACGGCGAAGCCGAGTTCGGTGCTGTCGGTGACGGCCTCCACGCGCCCGTCGCGCAACCGGATCGATTGGGTCACCAGGCGGTGCACCCGCAGGTCGGCGTGCTCGGCGCCGGCCGCCGTTGCCGCGGCCAGTGCGGCGTCGGCGAGCGCGGCCAGTGGCAGGCCGAGGAACTCGGCGTCCACGTCTCTGGAAGTCGCGATGCTCACCCGCACCAACCTAGTCGGTATCGCCACGCGTGCGCGGTGATCACACGCCGTGCGACAGCGCATCGTGTGCCGATTCGCGCGCGATGCGTAGTGGCGCCGGGTGAACGGCGCGCGCGACACTCGGGCTTTGCCGCGTGTTGCTCGCTGGATGCCGTACTGTGCCCGCGTGCCGCCATCCGCCCTCCGTGACCGTAAACGCGAACGTACCCGCCGAGCCATTCTGGAAGCCGCAGCCGAGTTGTTCGAGACGAGCGGCTACGAGGAGACCACGGTGGCCGACATCGCCGCGGCTGCGGACGTCGGCACGCGCACGTTCTTCAACTATTTCGCGAGCAAGGAAGAGCTGCTCTTCCCGGAATCCGACGAGCGGGTGCGCGCCGCGGTGGCGGCGATCGCCAGCAGGCGTCCGGGCGAACGGCCGGTAGAGGTCGTACTGCGCGGGCTGCGCGCGGCGGGTGACAACCCCGGCGAGCACCTCGTCGACGACCTCCATGCCCGGATCGGGGCGCTGCGCGCCCAGGTGTCGCGGACGGTGCCCGCGGTGAGCGGCCGCGCCGCGCACGCCCAGCTGGTCACCCAACGCGAGATCGCCAGGCAGTTGCACAAGGCGTTCCCCGCCGAACTCGACGAGGTCGGCGCCGCCGCGTTGGTCGGCGCGGTCGTCGGTGCGGTGTCGGGTGCGTTGACGGTGCTGTTCCAGCGACCGGTGGCGGGCGTCGAGGACGGCGAGCGCCTGCAGCGCGAGATCCACGAGACCACCTCGCGGGTGCTGCAACCGTGGCTGGCCACCCAGCACCCCCAACCGGTGGGCTGATCAGCCGAACTGCTGCCAGCCCAAGCGGATCACCATCCCGATCACCACCACCAGCAGCACGACGCGGACGAACTCGGCGCCCTTCCGCAGCGCCATGCGCGCGCCGACCACGGCACCGAGGACATTCGCGACGGCCATCCCCGCGCCGAGTGCCCAGAGGATGTGCCCGGTCGCCCCGAAGAAGAGCAGAGCGCCGACGTTGGAGCCGCAGTTGATCACCTTCGCCATGGCGGCGGCCCGCACGAACTCGGTCCCGAGCAGGGTCGCGAAGGTGATGATCAGGAACGTTCCGGTGCCGGGCCCGAGCAAGCCGTCATAGAAGCCGATCAACCCGGCCGCCAATGCCACCGTGAGGACGACCTTCCGCCTGGTGGGTGGATGCGTGGCCAGGGTGACGCCGATAGACGGACGCAGCGTGACGACCACCGCGACGCCGACCAGCACCACCATGACGATCGGAATGAACAGTTCCCGGTCGATCAGCGAGACCGCGGACGCGCCCAGCGCCGCCGCCCCCGCGGCGATCACCGCCGCGGGCAGCAGCACCCGCCAGCGCATCGGCACCTTGCGAGCGAAGGTCAGCACCGAGGCGCTGGTCCCGGCGACCGCGGCGAGCTTGTTGGTGCCCAACGCGGTCTGCGGCGCGATGCCGGGAGCGACGACGAACAATGTCGGCAGCACGATCAACCCGCCGCCACCCACCACCGCGTCCACCCAGCCCGCCGCCGTCGCCGCTGTCAACAAAACCGCCCAGTCTCCGATCTCCACCCGGTCAGACAACCAGACCGGGGATCCGGACCCCGCGGGGTGTCCGCCGGGGCCACCTACCCTGATCCCGTGCGTCGTTTCAGTCTGTGGCTCCGGGGCAAGCCCGTCGTGGCCGACTCGGTGCTGGCGGCGATCTTCGTGCTGCTCGAGATCATCGGGGTGGGGAACGCGCACAACAAGCTCGCCTACCTGGCCATCGGGGTGCTGCTTCCGCTGCCGATCGCCCTGCGGCGGGTGTATCCCCGGGCCATGGCGGCGGCGACCTTGGCGTTGTCGCTGACCGAGTCGCTGGTCGGCTTCCTGGCCCACGACGACGCGGACCACATCGCGCAGCTGTCCCACGGCATCATGCTGTACACGCTGGTCGCATACGTCGGCAGGCGGGACGGACTGTGGTACGGGCTCGGCCTGGTGGTGGATGTCGTGCTCTCGATCGTCGCGATCGGCAAGCCGTCCGGGTCCGACAGCGTGTTCACCGCCATGTTCTACGCCTTGTGCTGGACGCTCGCGGAATTCATCGGCGCGCGGCACGCCTACGACGCCGAGGTGGCGGCCCGGCTCGCGGTCGCCGACTACGACAAGGAGCGTCGCGCGCACGACGCCGTCGCGGCCGAACGCACCCGCATCGCGCGGGAATTGCACGATGTGGTCGCCCACGCGGTGAGTGTGATCATCGTGCAGGCCGACGGGGCGAAGTACGCGCTGCGCCGCCACCCGGACGCGGCCGAGCAGGCGCTCGCCACTATCGCGAGCACCGGCCGGGAGGCGCTGCGCGAACTACGCAGAACCGTGGCGCTGCTGCGCACGGAGCACGCGCCCGACCAGTTGCCCCAGCACGGCACCGCGGGCATCGCCAAGGTCGTGGAGATGATGCGCGGCACGGGTCTGGCCGTCGAGCTGGAATTGACCGGCGAACTCGACGACATCGCGCCGGAGGTCAGTCTCGGCGTGCACCGCATCGTGCAGGAATCGCTGACCAACACGCTGCGGCATGCCGGGCCGCATCCGAAGGCGTGGGTGCGGGTGCGCCGCACCGATGCCGACGTGCTGATCGATGTCACGGACACCGGTGGGGCGTCGCCGCCGGAACCGGGCGCGCGCATCCAGGGCAGCGGTCTCGGCCTGGTGGGGATGCGTGAACGCGTCGCCGTGCTCGGCGGCAGCCTGGACGCGGGCCGCCACGCGGACGGAGCCTGGCGGGTGCACGCCAGCATCCCGCTGCGTTCCGACCCGGCGGACTGAACGATGCCATCCGCTCGTCGCGTGAAAAATTTTGGGCGGCAGTCGAATTCGGCACATATCGACCAGTGGTCGAGACCGGCGCCGCAGCTGCCGCCCGGCGCGGCGAAGCGGCCACGTTACATTGGGGAACGTGCCGATCACCGTGCTCGTCGTCGATGACCAGGAACTCATGCGGATGGGATTGAAGATGGTGCTCGGCGCGCACCCGGACATCGAAGTGATCGGCGAGGCGGCCAACGGCGCGGCCGCGGTCACCACAGCGGCGGAACTGCGTCCCGACGTGGTGCTGATGGACGTGCGGATGCCCGTGGTGGACGGTGTCGTCGCCACGACCCGCATCGTCGAGGCCGGGCACGGCAGCCGGGTGCTCGTCATGACGACCTTCGATCTCGACGAGCACGCGCTCGGCGCGCTGCGGGCGGGGGCGAGCGGATTCCTGTTGAAGGACACCCCGCCGGAGGATCTCGTCTCGGCCATCCGCAGCGTCGCCGCCGGTGACGCCGTGGTGTCGCCGAAGGTCACCAAACGTCTGCTGGACCGGCTCATCGCGGAGAACCCGGCGCGCACCCGCGACCCGGGCGTGCTCGACGTGCTCACCCCCCGCGAACGTGAAGTGCTCGAGCAGATCGCGGCCGGCCGCTCCAACGCGGAGATCGCCGAGCAGTTGTACCTCTCGGAGGCCACGGTCAAGACACACGTGGGCCGGGTGCTGACCAAACTCGGTCTGCGCGACCGGGTTCAGGCGGTCGTGCTCGCCTACGAGACCGGGCTGGTGCGGCCGGGTGGATGACGGCCGGGCTCTCAGCGACCTATCAGGCGAATCAGGGAGAAAAAACCGGGCGCGAGACGTTGACCGGGTAGATCGTCCGAAAGGATCGCCATGCCCGCCTTGTTGTTCGTGCTGTACGTCGTCGTGGAAATCGCCGCGCTGGTCACGGTCGGTCAGCTGATCGGCGCGTTGCCGACCATTCTGCTGCTGATCGCCGGATCGGGGGCGGGCATGCTGCTGGTCGGTTCGCAGGGGCGGCGGGTGTTCGAGCAGTTCCGCCGGGCTGCGCGCGGGGAAGTGGCGCCGGGGACCGCCGTGGCGGACGGCGCCCTGGTCGCGGCGGGCGGTGTGCTGATGTTCGTACCCGGCCTGGTCACCTCGCTGTTCGGTCTGCTCCTGCTGCTGCCGCCCACGCGGTTGCTGGCGCGTCCGGTGCTGGCGGCCTTCGCCGCACGGCGCTTCGGCAAGCTGGTCGCGACCGCGCCTTACCGTGGGGTGGTCGTCGACGGTGGTGACGTGGTGGACGGCGCCGTCGTGGGGCAGTGGTACGACGACGGTCAGGGCAACGCGCGCCGCGCGATCCCCTCGTCCTGAGTGAACTCGCCGCACCCGGTTCCGTGTCGCGCCGCGAAGGGCTATCGTGACGCGATGACCACCGAGCAACTCACCGTGACGGTGAGCGAAGAGCTGGCCGCCGCGGTGAAACGTGCGGCCGCCGCTGCGGGACAGTCGATTTCCGGATTCACGGCCGCGGCGCTGCGGCTGGAGCTGATCGCCGTGGAGGCGGGCTGCCTGCCCGCGGCGGCCGGGAGAACCGGCGGTACGCCGCCGGAATACGCGGAGGTGATGGCGTTGCTCGCGCAACCGGAGGATCTGGACCGCCACTCCGTGCTGAACGCCTGACCGAAACCGTCGCATCGGGCATGGGGCAGACTGGTGCCTCGTGAGTACCCAGTTGCTGATCGGCGGCCGTTTCTACAGCGCCAGTTCACCCGACGCCACGGCGATGGCGGTGACCGACGGAACTGTCGTCTGGCTGGGCGCCGAGCAACCCGGACGGGCGCTGCATCCGGATGCCGAGATCGTCGACCTCCACGGCGCCTTCGTCGCGCCCGCGTTCGTCGATCCGCATGTGCACGTCACCGCGCTGGGCCTGAAGCTGACCGGGCTCGACCTGTCGGCCGCCCGGTCGCTCGAGCACTGCCTGCGGCTGCTGCGGGAGTTCGCCGCGGCGCACCCCGACGGCGCGGTACTGGGTGACGGCTGGGACGAGACCACTTGGCCGGAGGGACGGCCGCCCACCGTCGAGGAGATCGACGCGGCGGCGGGTGCGGGCAGGCAGGTCTATCTCTCCCGCGTGGACGCGCACTCCGCGGTGGCGTCCTCGGCGCTGCTGAACGCGCTGCCCGGGCTGGCGGCGACCGACGGATTCACCCGAGGCGAGCCCGTGCGTGCCGCCGCCCACCACTTGGTGCGCGCCGCCGCGCTCGCCGGATTGACTCGGGCACAACGGGATCGAGCGCGCGCCGCGGCACTGGACCACGCCGCCGCGCGCGGTGTCGTCGCGGTCCACGAATGCGCCGGGCCGGAGATCGCGGGTCGCGATGACGTTCGCGAACTGCTCGAATTCGAGCACGGCGTCCAGGTGCGGGCCTACTGGGGCGAGGCGGTGCGCAGCGCCGAGCAGGCTCGCGCCCTGATCGACGAACTCGGCGTGCACGCCCTCGGCGGCGACCTGTTCGTCGACGGCTCCTTCGGCTCGCGGACCGCGTGGCTGCGCGCACCCTACGCCGACGAATCCGGGTGCGGCCGAAGCTATCTCGATGCCGACGCGATCGCGAATCACGTCCGCGCCTGCACCGTCGCCGGCATCCAGGCCGGATTCCACGTGATCGGCGACGCCGCCATGGATGCCGTGATCGCTGGTGTCGAACGGGTGGTCGCCGAACTCGGCGGTCCCGCTGTCGCGGCGCTGGGGCATCGCGTGGAACACGCCGAGTTCGTCGATGCCGAGCACATCTCCCGCCTGGCTCGCTGGGGCGTGATCGCCAGTGTGCAACCGGGATTCGACGCCGCGTGGGGCGGAACCGACGGCATGTACGCGGCGCGGCTCGGCGCGGAGCGCGCCGCGGCGCTGAACCCGTTCGCCGCCATGGCCTCCGCGGGCGTGGCCCTGGCGATCGGTTCCGACGCCCCGGTCACCGCGCTCGATCCGTGGGCGGCGGTGCGTGCCGCCGCCGCGCACCGCACGCCCGGCCACGCCCTGTCCCCGCGGGCCGCCTTCGCCGCGGCAACGCGCGGCGCGTGGCGCGCGGGCGGAGTTCGCGACGGGGTGGCGGGCACGCTGGTCCCGGGGGCGCCCGCCTCCTATGCGATCTGGGACGCCGGCGAACTGGTCGTCAGCGCGGCCGCCGACTCGGTGCAGCGCTGGTCCACCGACCCGCGGTCGCGCGTCCCCGGGTTGCCCGCGCTGGAGTCGGGCGCACCGCTGCCCACGTGCCTGCGCACCGTGCACCGGGGAGTGACGATCTATGCGAAGTGAGCGCGCGATGGTGGAGTCCGCGGCGGCTCCCGGCCGTCTCGTGCCCGGCGTTCGGGTGCACGGGGCGGCTCGTGAGCGGCTCGGCCCCGGCCGGGCGAACAACACCCCCTGCCGGGCGCACTCTGTTCGTCCACGGCGGTCCGATGTGGCACTGCGTGCCAGTGCTCCCTCTTCGCCGTTCGCCGGACGATCTCCGGTGCACCGTGGCGCCACCGCGGATCGGTGCGTGAATCGGCCGCATAACCCAGCGTGGCGGCTCGCGATTTCGCCTGCAGCGGCTGGAAGGCGTCGGTCTGCTCGAAGGAGCGCGAGCGGAGAACTGAAATCGCGTGAACGGCGGCTAACGATTCAGTGGGGCCCGGCGATGAAAAGGTGGACACCCGAGGACTCGTATGTCCGCCGTTTTCCAGGCCTCGCCTTCGCTCGGTCGGCAGTGGGGCGTGAAAACGCCACCGGGCAGGTCGACTGGTGCGGCGAGTCGCGTGCGCGCGCTCGGAGCATGGCGGACTTGATATTCCATGTGATAAACATCACGTCCATTGCTGGATCGAGGTTTGCCGAGCGGCGTGGGACGGACTCGGACCGATGGACGGCTCGGTTGTCGGCCGCCGACTGGCGAGGGCCGGCGCTACGGCGGATGGTGGCCGAGTGATGGTGCGAGAGCGAATGCTCGCGTCGATGCGGCAGACGTCCGCGGTGGTGCGCAATCATCCGGTGGCCGCGCGGTCGGTGGCGGCGGTCGTCGCGGGCCTGTTGCTGTTCGGCAGCTTTCCGCCCAGGCCGTGGTGGTTCCTCGCCCCTTTGGGCGTGGCGGTGCTCACGCTCACCGTACGCGGCGACGGCCGCCTGCGAGCGGGCTTCGGCTACGGATTTCTGGCCGGGCTGGCGTTTTTCGTCCCGCTGCTGCCGTGGACCGGTATCTACGTCGGACCGCTGCCGTGGCTGGCGCTGTCCACCGCCTGCGCGGTCTACCTCGGCGTCTTCGGGGTGCTCGGGCGGTTGGTCGGCGCGTTGCCCGGCTGGCCGCTGTGGGTGGCACTGGCCTGGGCCGCGGCCGAGTGGGGCAGGGCCAGCTTCCCGTTCGGTGGTTTTCCCTGGGGCCGTTTGGCCTTCGGTCAGGCCGACGGCTGGTTCCTGTCACTGGCGGCGATCGGTGGCGCCCCGCTGGTCGGGTTCGCCGTCGCGCTCACCGGAACCGGGCTGGCCGCGTTGGTCTCGGTGTTGTGGTCGGTGTGTACCACGGATGACGGGCGCGAAACCACGGTTCCCGAGAACGGCGCGCCCGAGTCGAACGCCGTGAGCGGCCCCATCCCGGCGACCCGACTGGGATACGCCGCTGTGGCTTTCGCCGTCTTGATCAT
This sequence comes from Nocardia sp. NPDC004260, assembly GCF_053603155.1. Taxonomy (NCBI): domain Bacteria; kingdom Bacillati; phylum Actinomycetota; class Actinomycetes; order Mycobacteriales; family Nocardiaceae; genus Nocardia; species Nocardia sp. NPDC004260. The sequence continues at coordinate 38,414 of NZ_JBSGEZ010000025.1, forward strand.
GCCGCTCAGCGGTCTGCTGCTCCGGTCGGCTCTGCCAGATCCGGACGCGGGCGACCGAACGGTCACGGTCGCGGCGATCCAGGGCAGCGTGCCCCGCCTCGGCCTGGACTTCAACGAACAGCGGCGGGCCGTGCTGGACAATCACGTCCGGCGCACCGAAGAACTGGCCGACGAGGTGGCGGCGGGCCGCGCGCCGCGCCCGGATGTGGTGATCTGGCCGGAGAACTCCTCCGACATCGACCCTTTGCGCAACGCCGACGCCGCCGCCCTGATCACCGCCGCCTCCGAGCGCATCGGCGCACCCATCCTGGTCGGCGCCGTGCTGATCAACCCGGACCGGACGACGACCAACTCGGTGATGGTGTGGAACGGCGCGGCGGGTCCCGGCGACCGGCACGACAAGAAGATCATCCAGCCTTTCGGCGAGTATCTGCCGATGCGGAGTTTCTTCCGGCATTTCTCCGAATACGCCGATCGGGCGGGGTATTTCGTACCGGGAAATGGTGACGGAGTTGTGCACGCGGCGGGTATCGACATCGGCGTGGCGACGTGCTATGAAGTCGCTTTCGATCGCTCGTTCGAGGACGCGATGCGCGCGGGCGCCCAACTGCTCACCGTGCCGACCAACAACGCGACCTTCGGCGACAGCGAGATGACCTATCAGCAGCTGGCCATGTCCCGCGTTCGCGCCGTCGAACACGGTAGAGCGCTGGTCGTCGCGGCCACGTCGGGTGTCAGCGCCATCATCGCCGCCGACGGCAGTGTGCGGCAGGAATCGGCGTTGTTCGCGCCCGCGGCTCTGGTCTCCGAGCTTCCGTTGCGCAACGACACCACTCTCGCAACACGAATCGGCCCCGCGCCGGAGCGAGTTTTCGTTATCCTGACGGCTGCCGCCGCGCTGGCCGCGGCCCTCAGGCGGCGATCTGCTACCCGCGTGGACGAGCGAACCGGTCGTCGAGCCGTCGGCGACCGATAGATCCTGTCGAACCAGCTTTTACCGAACAATCGGTTTGTTCTCGCCCCTACCGCCCCGAAAACGAAGGTGCGTAGTCAAGTTGCGCGCCGTTCGCCAGACAACTGAAGCGATCTGCGGAGTAGCATCGAATAGTCTGGTCAGGGCCCGTTTTGCTTCGGTTCGACCTAGTTGAGTCGCAATGTTTGCGGAAATGTAACCAACCAAAGTGGCCTTCTGCCAAGGACGTTGGATGTGAAACAAATCCAAAACGTCGGCAATCCGGCTGATGCGACGCTCCGAATCATAGGGCGTGGATTACGTCCTACGGCTGGCGCGCGTGCGCTTGCTGGGACGGTGCTCGGGGAGTTGCGTCAACAGCGGCAGAACGGAGTGATTGATGAGTTCATTGGCCACGGATCGCGTCGACCAATGTTCATCCGGCGAATTCTCGGCCCAACCGTTTGCTCTGTCACCCGCGCAGACAGCTCTCTGGTACGCGCAGCGGATTCGCCCCGACGTACCGCTCACGATCTCTCAGTACGTCGAGATCCACGGCGACTTGGACGAGGGGCGGCTGCTGTACGCGATCGAGCGTTTCGGCGCCGAGACCCAGGTGGGTCAAGTCCGCCTGGTGGAAGTGGATGGCACTCCGTATCAGATCGTCGACCCGGTGACACGGCCCGGCTGGCGCCGTATCGATCTGCGCGGCGAGGCCGACCCGCGCGCCGCGGCGCTGCGCTGGATGCACGAACACACGAGCTCGCCGATCGATCTGGAACGCGATCCGCTGACCTCCAACGCGGTTCTGCGGATCGGGGACTCCCATTACATCTGGTACTCGTTCGCCCACCACATCGTCATCGACGGCTACGGTGCGATGAACGCGCTCACCCGTACCGCGGAGATCTACACCGCGCTGGAGAACCGGACCGAGCCGGTCGCGTCGCGGGCGACGCCGCTGGCCGAGATCTACGCCGACGAGGCGCGCTACCACGATTCCAGCCGTTTCCACAGTGACCGCGAGTACTGGGCCGGGCAGCTGTCGGGCGTGGGCGAGCCGGTGAGCCTCGGCGGCGCCCGGCTCGGCGCCGCCACCCACGACGCGGGCCGCAGGCTGGCCACCGCCGTGCTCGACGACGAGCAGCATGCCGCGATCGACGCGGCGACCAGCGCGTGGAACACCACCGACTCGGCGATGTTGGTCGCGGCGTTGGCCACCTACGTGCGTTCGGTGACGGGCAACGCGGACGTGGTGCTGAGCCTGCCCGTCTCGGCGCGCACCACGGTGTCGCTGCGCCGCTCGGCGGGCGTGATCTCCAACGTCGTGCCGATCCGCCTGCGTTTCGACGAGGCGACCACGATCGGCGACCTGGTGAAGGCGGCCGAGCTGCAGATCACCGGCGCCTTGCGGCATCAGCGCTACCGGCACGACGACATCCGGCGCGACAGCGGCTACTCCCGCGACGCGCGCGGATTCTTCGGCCCGATGGTCAATCTGATGCTGTTCCACGACGAGCTGCGTTTCGGTAGTCTGGTCGGCTCCATGCACGTGCTGGCCACCGGCCCGGTGGAAGACCTCTCGGTCAACGTCTACAACGGCGCGGGTGGCCGCCTGCACATCGACTTCGAAGCCAATCCCCGCCTCTACGGCGAGGCCGAAGTCGGCGTGCACCACGCACGCTATCTGGACTTCCTCGGCCGCTTCCTGGCCGCCGATCCCACGGTGCCTGCCGAGTCGCTCGGCGCGATCACCCACGCCGAGCGCGAACAGGTTCTGCACGAGTGGAACGCCACCGCCGCGCCCCGGCAGGAGGGCACCCTCGCGAGCCTCTTCGCCGAACGCGTCGGGTCCGATCCGGACGCCACCGCACTCGAGTTCGGCGACGAGTCGCTGACCTACGCCGAACTCGACTGCCGCGCCAACCGCCTGGCCAGGCTCCTGATCGCGCGCGGCGCCGGGCCCGATACGACGGTCGCCCTGTGCCTGCGCCGCAGCCTCGACCTGGTGGTCGGCATGTACGCGATCACGAAAGCGGGAGCGGCGTACCTGCCGCTGGACACCGAGCACCCGGCCGAGCGGATCGCGCAGATCGTGCGTCAGGCCGAGCCGTTGTGCGTGCTCACCGCCAGCCGGGACGACGTGGAGCTGCCCGCGACGGTCACCCGGCTGGACATCGACACCGCGCGGCTCTCCGGATTCGACGACGCGCCGGTCACCGACGCCGACCGCACGGCCGCGCTGCGCCCCGGCCACCTCGCCTACGTCATCTTCACCTCCGGATCGACCGGAAAGCCCAAAGGCGTCGGCGTGACCCATGCCGCCATCGTCAACCGGCTGCGCTGGATGCAGCACGAGTATCCGCTCGGCCGCGACGACGCGGTGCTGCAGAAGACCCCGGCCACCTTCGACGTCTCGGTGTGGGAATTCTTCTGGCCCTTGCAGGTCGGCGCGCGCTTGGTGATCGCCGCCCCCGACGGGCACCGCGACCCGGCGTACCTCGCCCGGGTCATCGCCGAAAAACAGATCACCACAGCGCATTTCGTGCCGTCCATGCTATCGGTGTTCGTCACCGAGGCGGATCTACGCGGCTGCGCCTGCCTGCACCGGGTGTTCTGCAGTGGTGAGGCGCTGCCCGCCGCCGCCGTGCGGGAGTTCTACGCGGCGCTACCCGCCGCCGAACTGCACAACCTGTACGGTCCGACCGAGGCCGCCGTGGACGTCACCTACTGGGCGTGCCCACCCGATGCCGCCGTCGTGCCGATCGGCTCGCCGGTGTGGAACACCCAGACCTACGTGCTGGACGACCGCTTGCAGCCCGTTCCGCCCGGCGTGGTCGGCGAACTGTATCTCGCCGGAGTCCAGCTGGCCCGCGGCTACCTGAGACAGCCGCGGCTTACCGCCGACCGATTCGTCGCCGACCCCTTCACCCCCGGCGCGCGGATGTACCGCACCGGCGACCTGGCACGCTGGCAGATCGGCCGCTCCGGCGCCGAGCCGGGCGTGCTGGAATATCTGGGCCGCAGCGACTTCCAGGTCAAGATCCGTGGCCTGCGCATCGAACTCGGTGAGATCGAGGCCGCACTGCTCGAGGACCCGAAGGTGGCTCGCGCGGTATGCGTGGCGCACACCGGACGCGCCGGCGACGAGCTGGTCGCCTACGTGGTCGCGGCGAAGCAGGACGACGACGATGCCCCGCTGGACACGGCCGCGCTGTTGACCGCACTGCGGCGCACGCTGCCCAGCTACATGGTGCCCTCCGCGCTGATGGAACTCGACGAGCTGCCGCTGAGCGCCAACGGCAAGATCGATCGCAAGGCGCTGCCCGTCCCCACGCCGGGCACGCGGTCGATCCGGCCGATCACCGAACCCCGCACCGAGGTCGAGCGGGTGCTCGCGGCCATCTTCACCGAGGTGCTCGACACCGAGGTCGGCATCGAGCACAACTTCTTCGATCTCGGCGGCAACTCGCTCATCGCCGCGCGGGCGGTATCCAGGATCAACGCCGCCCTCGGCACCGCGCTGACCATCCGTGACCTGTTCGAGTCCGCGACGATCGAGGCGCTCACCCGGCGATTCGCCATGCAGACCACCGACGTCGCCTCGCCGCGGCTGACGCCCGCCGAACGACCGGAGCGGATTCCGCTGTCGCAGGCGCAGCAGCGGCTGTGGATCCTGAACCGGTTCTCCGAACACGCCGCCGCGTACAACATGCCGCTCGCGGTGGAGGTGGAAGGCCCACTGGACGTGGCCGCGTTGCGTGCGGGCCTGGTCGACGTCATCGAACGGCACGAGAGCCTGCGCACCACCTTCCCGGAGTCGCCGGAGGGGCCCTACCAGCTGATCCACTCGGCCGAAGCGATCCCGCTGACGCTCGACCCGATCGATGTCACAGCGGCCGACGTGGCGGACCTGGCGACCGAATATGCCGGCTACGGCTTCGATCTGCGCAGCCAAGCTCCGATCCGGGTGGCGCTCTACCGCACCGGCCCGCAGCGCCACGTCTTCCTCGTCGTGCTGCATCACATCTGCGGTGACGGTTGGTCCATCGCACCGCTGGCCAAGGACCTGATGACGGCGGTGGCCGCGCGCGCGAACGGCGTGGAACCGGAGTGGACGCAATTGCCGGTGCAGTACGCCGACTTCGCCCTCTGGCAGCGCGAACTGCTGGGCGACGAGTCCGATCCGGCCAGCGCGCTCAGCCGTCAGCTCACCCACTGGCGCACGGCGCTGGCCGGGCTCCCCGAGCAACTCGATCTACCGCTGGACCGCCCGCGCCCACTGCACAGGTCGACCGTGGGCGGCCGGGTCGAGTTCACTATTCCGGCCGAGATCCGCCGCGCGGCGGTCGAACTCGCGGCCGGCCGGGGCGTGAGCATGTTCATGGTGCTGCACGCGGCGCTGGCGACCTTGCTGTCGCGGCTGTGCGCGAGCGGTGACATCGCGATCGGCACCCCGATCGCGGGTCGTTCCGATCCGGCGCTCGACGACCTGGTCGGCATGTTCGTCAACACCCTCGTCCTGCGCACCGCGGTCGACCCGGCGGCCGGGTTCGACCGGATGCTCGACGTGGTGCGCGAGACCGACCTCAACGCCTTCGCCAACGCCGACGTACCGTTCGAGCGGCTGGTCGAGGTGGTCAACCCGGAGCGTTCTCCGTCGCGGCATCCGTTGTTCCAGGTGATGCTGTCCTACGACCACGCGCCGGATCTGCGGATCGAGCTGCCCGGGGTCCGCGCCGCGGTGCTGCCGATCGCCTCGGACGTCGCCAAGTTCGACTTGCAGTTGGTCGTTCACGACGACTCCGGCGACGGACCGCTGTCGGCCGAATTCGGCTACACGATCGACGTTTTCGACCACTCCACCGTGCAGTCGTTCGCCCGCAGGTTCATCGCCGTGCTGGCGGGCGGCGTGGCCGCTCCCGAGCTGCCGGTCGGCGACCTGCCGATCCTCGACCGCAGGGAGTCCGAGAATCTGGTGCCCATCGGGGGCGCGCCCGCCGAGCCGTCGATCACTCTGGCCACCTTGCTGTCCGGCACCGCGCGCAGGCTGCCGGACGCGGTGGCGGTTCGCTATCTCGGCGTCGACACCAGCTACCGCGAACTCGACGAGCGATCGAACACGCTGGCGCGCGTGCTCATCGAGCACGGGGCCGGTCCCGAGACGGTCGTCGCGATCGCGCTGCCGCGCGGGCTCGACGCGATCACCGCGGTGTGGTCCGTCGCCAAAACCGGTGCGGCCTATGTGCCGATCGATCCGAGCTACCCCGGCGAGCGGATCGCGCACATGATCGGTGACTCCGGGGCGACGCTCGGCATCACCGACCCCGAATGCCTCGCCGCCATGCCCGCCCTGCCCGCGACGCGGGGCAGGCACCGCAAGGCCCAGGTCGACTGGCTGGTCCTCGGCTCGGGTGAACTGAACGCCGAGTTGGCGGGTCACTCGGCGGATCCGGTCACCGACGACGAGCGGCAACACCCGATGCGGGTGAGCCATCCGGCCTATCTCATCTACACCTCCGGGTCCACCGGCACGCCGAAGGCGGTCGTCGTGACCCACGCCGGTATCGCCTCCCTGGCCGGCGAGCAGAACTACCTGTTCGGCGTCTCGGACGCGGCGCGCACGCTGCACTTCTCCTCGCCCAGCTTCGACGCCTCGGTGCTGGAGCTGCTGCTCGGCTTCGCCGCGGGCGCCACGATGGTGATCGCCCCGCCGGGCATGTACGGCGGCGCCGAGCTGGCCGCGCTGCTGCGCGAGGAGCGGGTCACCCACGCCTTCGTCACACCGGCGGCGCTGGCCACCGTGCCGAGCGAGGGGCTCGACGACCTGGAGACGGTCATCGTCGGCGGTGACGCCTGCTCGGAGGAACTCGTCGAGACCTGGACCGCCGGGCATCGCATGCACAACATGTACGGTCCGTCGGAGGCCACCGTCGCGGCGACCGCGAGCGGGCCCATGCGGCCGGGTCGGCCGGTGCCGCTCGGTGCGCCGGTGCGTGGCATGCGTCTGTTCGTGCTGGACAGTCGCCTGCATCCGGTGCCGCCGGGCACGCCGGGCGAGCTGTACGTGTCGGGTCCCGGCGTCGCCCGCGGCTACCACGGCCGTTTCGGCCTGACCGCGCAGCGGTTCGTGCCCAACCCGCACGGCAGGCGTGGGGAGCGGATGTACCGCACCGGCGACTTGGTCGTCATGGAGCGGTCCGGACAGCTGCGGTTCCTCGGGCGCGCCGACGATCAGGTCAAGATCCGCGGCTTCCGTATCGAACTGCGCGAGATCGACAACGTGCTGCGCCTGCATCCCGGCATCCGGTTCGCGCTCACCGTGGTGCACGCCGACGAGCAGGGCCAGGTCCGGCTGGCGTCGTATGTGACGGCCGATCGGCCGGTCCAGGCGCGGGCCGTGCTGGAGACCGCGCGGCAGCGGCTGCCCGGCTACATGGTGCCCGCGTCGGTGGCGGTGCTGGACGAGATCCCGGTGACGCCGGCGGGCAAGCTGAACCGAAAGGCGTTGCCGCAGCCCGTGTTCGAGGCCGCGGCGATGTCCCGTCCGCCGAGCACCGCACTGGAGCTGGGCGTGGCGGGCGTGTTCGGCGGGGTGCTCGGACGTCCGGTGACCGGAGCCGAGGACAGCTTCTTCGATCTGGGCGGCAACTCGCTGCTGGCCACCCGGCTCGCCGCCGCGCTGCACGCGGAGTTCGGTGTGGAGCTGCCGGTGCGGTCGATCTTCGAGGCGCCGACGGTCGCGGGAGTCGCCGAGCAACTGGACCGAGCGCCCCGGACGCAGCGGCAGGCGCTGGCGGTGCAGACGCCGCGTCCGGGACGCATTCCATTGTCGCTGCCGCAGCAGCGTTTGTGGTTCATCAACCGATTCGCGCCCGAATCGAGTGCGTACAACATCGCTTTCGTGATCCGCGTGGCCGGCGATCTGGACGTGCCCGCGCTACGCGAAGCGATCACCGACGTGGTGGGGCGGCACGAAGTACTGCGCACCGTCTTCCCCGAGGACGCCGACGGCGCGCAGCAGGTGGTGCTGCCGGTCGAGCGGGCGGTGCCCGAGGTGGTGGTCACCGACATCGATGACTCCGGCGCGAAGGCCGCGCTGGAAGCTCTGGCGCACAGCGGTTTCGATCTCACCAGGCAGCCGCCGCTGCGTCTGTCGCTGTTGCGCACCTCCCCGCAGCGTTACCTGCTCGGCGTCGTGCTGCACCATATCGCCGCCGACGGCTGGTCGCTCGGTCCGCTGACCAAGGACTTGGCCGCCGCCTACGCGGCGCGGCACGAGGGTGCGGCGCCGTCGTGGACGCCGCTTCCGGTGCAGTACGCCGACTTCGGGCTCTGGCAGCGTGCCTGCCTCGGCTCGGAAGGCGATCCGGACAGCGTCGCGGCGACCCAACTGGAGTACTGGCGCACCGCGCTGGCCGATATTCCCGACCAGTTGCCGCTGCCTTATGACCGGCCGCGGCCCGAGGAGCCGACGCAGCAGGCCGGAACGGTGCGTTTCACGGTGCCGGAGCAGGTGCGGCGCGGGCTCGCCGCGCTGGCTCGCGATCGAGGCGTCAGCAAGTTCATGGTGCTGCGTTCGGCGTTCGCGGTGCTGTTGCGCTGTGTCACCGGCGGTCGGGACATCGTGATCGGCACCCCGGTGGCGGGGCGTACCGACACCAAGCTCGACGAACTGGTCGGCATGTTCGTGAACACGTTGGTGCTGCGCTCCGACGTCGATCCGGACCGCAGCTTCACCGATCTGCTGCGCGTCGACCGGGATACCGAGCTGGCCGCGCTGGCGCACGCCGACATCCCGTTCGAGCGCATCGTGGACGAACTCGGCGCCGAGGCCCGCGCCACGGGCCGTCATCCGCTGTTCCAGGTGGCGCTGAGCGTGCAGGACGGTCTGGTGCCCGCCCTGGAACTGCCCGGCCTCGTGTTGCGCGCGGAGCCGTTGGACATCGCGCTGGCGAAGTTCGACCTGGAGCTGCGGGTCGCGAACGACACCGGCGCACCGGGATCCGCCGCGGACGAGACCGACAGCGTCTACGAGTTCGTCTACGCCGCAGAACTTTTCGACGCGACGACGATCGAGACGTTGGCGGACCGATTCCTGCGCGTGCTCACCGCCGTCACCGCCGACCCGCGCGTGCCGATCCGCGACGTCGACGCGCGGACCGATCACGAGCGCCGCACACTCGCCCCGGCGCGGGGCGGGCAGGCGGCCGAGCCGTGCACGCTGGCCGCGTACTTCACCGCCACCGCGCAGCGGTTCCCGCACAACACGGCGCTCTGCGCGGGGACGACATCACTGACCTATGCCGAACTCGACCGGCGCTCCAACCGCTTGGCGCGGGCACTCATCGCGCGCGGACTCGGCCCGGGAACTCGGGTGGCGCTCGGGCTGGTCCGATCGATCGATTCGGTGGTGGCGCTGCTGGCGGCGACGAAGGCAGGCGCGACCTTCGTCCCGGTCGACCCCAAGTACCCCGCCGAGCGCATCCGGCACATGCTCGCCGACTCCGGTTGCGCGACCGGCGTCACGATCACCGCGCACGCGGAGCAGCTGCGCGCGGCCGCCCCGGCCGGGCGGGACATCGAGTGGTTGCTACTGGATCGTCCCGAATTCGCCGCCGAACTCGAGGGCCACGACGCCGCGCCGATCCACGACCACGAACGCTCGCGCGCCAACCAGGTGGCGGATCTGGCCTACCTGGTCTACACCTCCGGATCGACCGGAACGCCCAAGGGCGTCGCGGTGACCCACGGCGGTCTGTCCAACCTGGCCGACGAGATCCGCGACCGCATCGGCGTCGACGAGCGTTCCCGCACACTGCACTTCGCGACGCCGAGTTTCGACGCGGCGATCCTGGATCTGCTCATCGCGCTGGGCGCGGGCGCGGCGATGGTGATCTGCCCGACCGACATCTACGGCGGCGACGAGCTGGCCGCGTTGCTGGAACGCGAGCGCGTCTCCCACGGCTTCATGACCCCGGCCGCGCTCGCCACCATCGACCACGAACGCTGGCCGCTGCCACATCTGCGTGCGCTCATGGTCGGCGGCGAGGCGGTTGCGCCGGATCTGGTGGCGCGCTGGGCGCCGGGACGTGTGCTGTGCGATGTGTACGGGCCGACCGAGACCACCGTGGTCATCACGATCTCCCGCCCGATCCGCGTCGGCGATCCGATCACGATCGGCAGCCTGGTGCGCGGAGCCAGGGCCTTGGTGCTCGATGAGCGACTGCGCCCGGTGCCCGTCGGCGTTCCCGGCGAGCTGTACCTCGCGGGGCACGGCCTCGCGCGCGGGTACTTCGACCGGTTCGGGCTCACCGCAGCGCGTTTCGTGGCCGATCCGTGCGGGCCCGCGGGCGCCAGGATGTACCGGACCGGTGACGTGGTGCGCTGGAACGCCGCAGGCGAGCTGGTCTACCTCGGGCGCAGCGACCACCAGGTGAAGCTGCGCGGTTTCCGGGTCGAACTCGGCGAGGTCACCGCCGCGCTCGGCGAACACCCCTCGGTGCGGTTCGCGTACACCGAGGTGCGCCGCATCGCCGGCGCCGACCGGATCGTCGCGTTCGTACAGCCCGCCGACCGGGCGGCCGGGTTGGATACCGAGGAGGTGCGCGCCTTCGTCGCGGGCAGGCTGCCCACGCACATGGTGCCCTCCTCGCTCACCGTGCTGGACGCCATCCCGCTGACTCCGGTCGGCAAGCTGGACGTCAGCGCACTGCCCGAACCGCAGTTGCTCGGGGATTCGTCCGGCCGTGCGCCGCGGACCGACGCGGAGCGCTTGGTGGCCGCGGTGATGGGTGAGTTGATCGGGGCCGACGGCGTGCGCGCCGAGGACAGCTTCTTCGACATCGGCGGCAACTCCTTGCTGGCGACCCAGCTCGTCGCGCGGCTGGCCGCGGCGACGAACGTACGGCTCGCCGTGCGCACCGTGTTCGCCACGCCGACGGTCGCCGGGCTCGCCGAGCTGCTGGAGGCGGGCGCGGCGTCCGATGCCGACCGCCCGGCGCTGGTGCGCCGGGAGCGCCCCGAGCGCATCCCGCTGTCGGCCGCTCAGCGGCGGCTGTGGTTCCTCAACCGGTTCAACGCCGGGTCGGGCGCCGGGCAGTCGTCGGGCGCCTACAACGTCCCGCTCGTGCTTCGTATGACCGGTGCCCTCGATGTCGCCGCGCTGGTCTCCGCACTGCACGCGGTGCAAGCAAGACACGAAACCCTGCGCACGGTGTTCCCGGAGACCGACGGCGAACCCGCGCAGGTCGTACTCGACCCGGCCGAGGCGACCATCTCGCTGTCGCGGATGACGGTGCGCCCGGACGAGGTCGAGACCGCCGCGCGTCGTTTCGCCGCACCGGGATTCGATCTGGCCACCACCGTTCCGATCCGCGCGGCGTTGATCTCGGTGCAGAGCGGCGAGCCCGCGGAGCACGTGCTCGTCGTCGTGGTGCATCACATCGCGATGGACGGCTGGTCGCTCGAGCCGATGGCCGCCGACGTCGCCGTCGCCTACCGCGCCGCCTGCGCGGGCGGCGCGGCGGAGTGGGCGGAGCCCGAGGTCCAATACGCCGACTACACCCTGTGGCAGCAGGAGGTGCTCGGCAGCGAGGACGACCCGGACTCGGCGGTGACCAGGCAGCTGGAGTACTGGCGGCACACACTGGACGGCATCCCGGAGTTGCTGACCGTGCCCGCCGACCGGCCGCGTCCACCCGCCCCGTCCTACCGGGGCGGCACCGTGGAGTGCGCGGTGGACCCGGTCACGCACCGCGAGTTGCAGATGATCGCGGGCAGCAACAATGTCAGCATCTTCATGGTCCTGCACGCCGCGCTCGCGGTGCTGCTGCACCGGATGACCGCCACCGACGACATCACCGTCGGCACCCCGATCGCGGGTCGCGGCCATCCCGCGCTGGACCGGCTGGTCGGCATGTTCGTCAACACGCTGGTGCTGCGCACGCGGATCGACCCGGGCGCCCGGTTCACCGACCTGCTGCACGCCGTGCGCGAAACCGACCTGGACGCCTTCGCCCACGCGGACCTGCCGTTCGAACGTCTGGTGGAGGTGCTCAACCCGGCCAGGTCCCAGGCGCACCATCCGATGTTCCAGGTGATGCTCTCGGTCCGCAACGAGCCGGTCGGCGGCTTGGACCTGCCGGGGCTGCGCATCGAGGCGGCCGACATCGACACCGGGGTAGCGAAGTTCGATCTCCAATTCACCCTGACCGAAACGCAGACCGCGCAACGTGATCCGGCCGGCATCACGGTGGCGGTGAACTACGCGAGTGACCTGTTCGACGAGCCGACCGCGCAGCGGCTCGGCAAGCGCCTGGCCCGCTTGCTGGCCGCGATCGCCGCGAACCCGACCACCGCGGTGGGCGATCTGGAGGTGCTCGATCCCGCCGAGTGGTCGGGGCTGGCTCCGGTGCGCGGGGCCAAACCGGACCGGCCGATCACCTTCCCCGAAGTGTTCGAGCTGGCGGCGAGCGTCGACCGGGCCGGCATCGCCCTGGTGGCCGACGGCACCGAGGTGACCTACGACGCCCTGGATCGCTGGACCAACCGGCTGGCGCGCGTACTCATCACCCGTGGCGTCGGCCCGGAAACGCTGGTGGCACTCGGCATCCCGCGGTCGATCGAGTCGGTGGCGACGGTGCTCGCGGTGGCCAAGGCCGGAGCGGCGTTCGTGCCGGTCGACCCGCTGTACCCGCGGCAGCGCATCGCGCACATGCTGTCGGATTCCGGTGCGTCACTGGGCATCACGCTGGCGGGCTATCGCGGCGAGCTGCCCGAGGGCGCGGAGTGGATCGTGCTCGACGACCCGGCGTTCCGCCGCCTGGTGCTCGCCGCGCCGGACGTGCCGATCGCCGACGCGGAGCGCCTCGCCCCGCTGCGAATCGACAATCCCGCGTACGTGATCTACACGTCCGGCTCTACCGGTACGCCGAAGGGCGTGATGGTCACCCACGGTGGATTGTCGAATTTCGCCGCCGAGACCGCCCACCGGTTCGACGTCCAGCCGGGGTGCCGGGTGCTGCATTTCGCCACGCCGAGCTTCGACGCCGCGATGCTCGACCTGCTGCTGTCCCTCGGCGGCGCGGCGACCCTGGTGATCACGCCCAGCGGCGTGGTCGGCGGCGACGAACTGCGGCAGGTCTTCGCCGCGGAGGGAATCACGCACGCGTTCATCACCACCTCGGCGCTCGGCACGGTCGACCCGCATGGTCTCGCGGAGTTGCAGCACGTGCTGGTCGGCGGTGAGGCATTGCCGCCGGACCTGGTAACCCGGTGGGCGCCGGGCCGCAATCTGTACAACGTCTACGGCCCGACCGAGACCACCATCGTCACGGTGATGTCGCAGCCGATGACGCCCGGCGAGCCGATCACCATCGGCGGACCCATTCGTGGTGTCAACGCGGCGGTCTTGGACGCGCGGCTGCATCCGGCTCCGCTGGGGGTGACCGGCGAGCTGCACCTGTCCGGTGACGCGCTGGCCCGCGGTTACCTGAACCGTCCTGGTCTGACCGCGCAGCGGTTCGTCGCCAACCCGTTCGGCAAACCGGGGGAGCGGATGTACCGCACCGGCGACTTGGTGCGCTGGTGGGCCGGGTCACGCGAGCACGGGTCGACGGCGGACGCCGCGCCGGAGATCCAGTACGTCGGCCGTACCGACCATCAGGTCAAGATCCGCGGCTTTCGTATCGAACTCGGCGAGATCGACGCCGCCCTCGCGCGCCACGGCGGGGTGGCGTTCTCCACCACCATCGGGCATCGCACCCCGGCAGGCGCGACAGCGCTGGTGTCGTACGTGAAGGCGCGCGACGGAGTGTCGCTCACGGCGGCCGAGCTGACCGGGCATGTGGCCCGACTGGTGCCGAATTACATGGTGCCGCAATCGATCATGCTGCTCGACGAGGTTCCGCTGAGCCCCGTGGGCAAGCTGGATCGGGCGAAGCTGCCGGAGCCGGTGTTCACCGCGGGTGAGGGCTATCGGGCCCCGTCCACCCCGACGGAGGAGGCGCTGTGCGCGGCGTTCGCCGAGGTGCTCGGTGTGGAGTCGGTGGGCGCGGACGACGGTTTCTTCGAACTCGGCGGCAACTCGCTGCTGGCTACGAAAGTCGTCGCGCACGTGCGGGAGACGGGCATCGACCTGCCGGTGCAGTTGATGTTCGGCGACGCGACGCCCGCCGCCATCGCGGCGCGGCTGGACGACGCGGGCGCGACCTCGGGCGCCGCGGTGGCGGCGATGCTGGCGCCGGTCCTGCCGATCCGGCCGGGCACCGTGGCCGGCCGGGCGCCGCTGTTCTGTGTGCATCCGGCGATCGGTCTGGCTTGGTGTTACTCGGGATTGCTCGCGCACCTGCCGGGGGACCGGCCGGTGTACGGGTTGCAGGCGCCGCACGCCGCCGGGCGGGACGGTTACGCGTCGATCGACGAGGCCGCGAGCCACTACGTGGCCGCGATCAAGGAGATCCAGCCCGAGGGGCCCTACCACTTGCTCGGCTGGTCGCTCGGCGGATTGATCGCACAGGAGATGGCCGTGCAGTTGCAAGAGGCGGGCGACGAAGTCGCGCTGCTGTCGATGATGGACAGCTACCGCCTGTCCGACGAACTGCTCGACCAGGCGACGCCGAGCGTCGCCGAGATCGTCGGGGAGTTCGGCAGCGACGAACTCGGCGCGGAGATCGATCCCGGCATGAGTCTGCGGGAGGCGGCCGAACTGCTGCGCGCCCGGTCCGGACCGTTCGCGGCGCTGACCGTCGAGCATCTGGAGCGGCTCTACGCGGGCTACGCCAACGGCACCGTGCTCGCACACAGCTTCCGGCCCCGCCCGTTCGACGGCGACCTCCTGTTCTTCAGTGCGGGCGACGACCCGATCAACCGGGCCGATCCCGACCGGCGCGCCGACGCCTGGGAGCCGTACGTCACCGGCGCCGTCCACGACCACGAGCTGCGCTGCGCGCACTCCGCGATGACCACCCCGGAGGCACTGGCGGTGATCGGGCCGGTGCTGCGGAGGTGGCTGGAGACGAAGGAGACGCACAGGTGAGTTTCGCGGTGGAAGTGACCGGCCTGGTGAAGAACTACGGCCGGGTCCGGGTGCTGGACGAGATCGACCTACGAATTCCCACGGGCACCGTGATGGGCCTGCTCGGCCCCAACGGCGCGGGCAAGACGACGACCGTGCGGATCGTCACCACGCTGCTGAAGCCGTCCGCCGGGTCGGTGCGCGTGGCGGGCGTCGACGTACTGCGCGATCCCGCGGCGGCGCGCAAACGGATCGGCCTGTCCGGCCAGTACGCCGCCGTCGACGCCAATCTGTCCGGTTACGAGAACCTGCGCATGGTGGCCAGGCTGTACGGAATGTCGCCGCGGCAGGCGACCGCCAGGGCCACCGAACTGCTCGGCGCTCTCGGGCTCGACTACGCCGCGCACCGCAGGGCGGGAACCTACTCCGGCGGCATGGCTCGGCGGCTGGACCTCGCGGGCGCGCTGGTCGCCCGCCCCGCCGTGGTGGTGCTGGACGAGCCGACCACCGGCCTGGACCCGCGCGGCAGGCTGGACATGTGGCGGGTGATCGGCGACCTGGTCGACGACGGGACCACGGTGCTGCTCACGACGCAGTATCTGGAAGAGGCCGACCTGCTGGCCGACCGCATCACCGTCATCGATCACGGGCAGGTCATCGCGCGCGGCTCGGCCGACGAACTGAAGACCTCGATCGGCGGTGACCGGCTCACCGTCACCTTGGCCGCCGGACAGGCCGCCGCGCCCGCGCTGGCCGTGCTGGCGCAGGTCGGCGTCGGCGAGCCCGGCCACGAGGCGGGCACCGACGAGGTATCGGTGGTGGTCGGTGACGGTTCGC
The DNA here is from genome assembly GCF_053603155.1 of Nocardia sp. NPDC004260. NCBI lineage: Bacteria > Bacillati > Actinomycetota > Actinomycetes > Mycobacteriales > Nocardiaceae > Nocardia > Nocardia sp. NPDC004260. Next base: position 54,220 of record NZ_JBSGEZ010000025.1, read on the forward strand.
GCACGATGGTGGAGGCGCTGCGCAGGCTCGATGACGCGGGCGTCTGCGTGGTCGACGCGAACGTGCACCGGCCGAGCCTCGATGACGTATTCCTTTCCCTCACCGGCAAACCGAGCGGAGCGACCGTCACGGAACCGGAGACCGACGACGTACAAGAGGAGATCATGTCGTGAGCACGGCAATCGTTGGGGAGGCCGCCCCGAAGGCGGAACAGGAGCCGAAAAAGGCCGCGACGCAACCGAATTCCGCCCCGCGGCTGCGGTTGTTCCGGGACAGCGCGATCGTCGCGCACCGCAATCTGCTCACTATTCTGCGCGTGCCGACGCTGCTGGTGACGGCCACGATCCAACCGCTGATGTTCGTGTTCTTGTTCGCCTACATCTTCGGCGCCTCGCTGGGCGGCGGCCAATACCGCGAATTCCTGCTCGCGGGCATCTTCACCCAGACGGTGGCGTTCAACGCCGCGTTCACCACGGTCGGCCTGGCCGGGGACCTGCAGAAGGGCATCATCGACCGGATGCGCGCGCTGCCGATGTCGCGGCTGGCCGTGCTGATGGGCCGCACGCTGTCGGACCTGGTGGTCAATATCCTCAGCCTGGCGGTGATGGTCGGGTGCGGGTACATCGTGGGTTGGCGCATCCACGGCAGCGTCTCCGACGCCGTGCTGGCGTTCGCGGTGATCCTGCTGTTCGCCTTCGCGATGTCCTGGGTCGGCGCGCTGACGGGCCTGATGTCGCCGACCGTCGAAGTGGCACAGAGCGCCGGGCTGATCTGGCTGTTCCCGTTGACGTTCATCTCCTCGGCATTCATCTCGGCCGAGACGCTGCCGGGTCCGCTGCGCACGATCGCCGAGTGGAATCCGATCACCGCGGTCTCGGCGGCGGGACGAAAGCTGTTCGACAACGAGTCGCCGCCCACCTTCGTCCCGCCCAGCGGCTGGGCCGCCGACCACAGCGTCGAATACGCGGCGGCCTGCTCGGTGGCGATCCTCGTGGTGGCCGTGCCGCTGGCGCTGCTGCGCTACCGCAAGGTGGCCAGTCACTGACCCGCACGACCACGCGCACAGCGAACGGCCGCCGCATCCGGACGATGCGGCGGCCGTTTCCGTATTCGCGAACCGTCAGGCGCGGCGGCGGGTCTTGAGCAGCTCCAAGCGCTCCTTGAGCAACTCCTCGAGCTCCTCCTTGCTGCGGCGTTCCAGCAGCATGTCCCAGTGCGTGCGCGGCGGCTTGACCTTCTTGGTCTCCTGGCTGGTGCCTTCGACCAGCACGCCCTCCTGGCCGTTGCGGCACAGCCAGGTCGGCGGGATCTCGGCGTCGTCGGCGAAGGGAACGTCGAATTCCTCGCCGTTGTCGGTCCGGTACCGGGCGATCCGACGCGGAGCCAGGTCGTGGTCGCGATCGGTCTCGTAGCTCACCGCTCCGAGCCGACTGCCTCGGAGTACGCGATCTGCCATGGTGTGCCTCTCCCTGTGTGCTCGAGTCTTCGTGCGCTGCGACCGTGTCCGCGCGAGTGCGCGGGGCACCCGCCGGACCTGATGTACAACGATCGGGCCTGCGCCGATAGTTCCCGACGCGGCCGCGGTGAACCGTTCCATTGTAGTGCCCGCGTCGCACAGGACTCGTCGCGCCCGATGGCGGGTGATTCGCCGGGGGTCGCTGAGCGGACCGCGGATGGCGAGCTATTAGTGTTCTGCGTCATGTCGCGCCGCTTGTCCTGCCAGTGGTGTGGGCGGGAGATCGTGGAATCGGAGGCCGGCCGCCGTCGCCGGTACTGCCGCCAGTCCTGTCGCCAACGCGCCTACGAACACCGCAACAGTCTGAAGGGAACGGGGATTCCCGACGACGCGGTGGTACTCAGTGCCCAGGAGGCCGCCGACTTGGCCGATCGCTGGTTCGCTGCCCGCTGCGCCGCCGAGGACGTCGCCACCGCCATCGCGGAGGGGGCGACGCCCGATGAGCTGGCCGTGCTCGGCAAGACGCTGGTCGCGCTCACCCGTGACGCGGAACGTCTGCGCTGACCGGTTCCGCCGGGTTCGGGTGTGCGGCGCGGTCGCGGTGGCGCAGATACACCGCGGCGAGCAGCACGAGGACGGTCGCGGCGAGTCCGCAGCCCGCCGACCAGGTGGCGGTGTCCGGGTGGACCAGCGACTGGCCGCGCATCGCCTGCCAGAAGACCAGCGCCAGCAGGCCGGCGTAGCCCGCCGCGAGCACACCCACGACGGCCGCGCGGGCGCGTTCGGAGCGCAGCCAGCGGTACCGGGGAGCGAGCCAGGCGAGCGCGACGGCCACCAGCAGCAGCACCTGGATGCCGTGCAGCCCGACGAAGTGCGGAACGCGCAGGTCACCGCCGACCGTGCTCCAGTGCGTGATCGGCATGCCGCGCACGGCGTCGCGTGCGGCGAGATCGCCCGCGCCGGACAGCACCGTGTGCCCCGCGGCCAATTCGACGATTCGTCCGTCACTGTCGCGGACGAGTTGCTTGCCGGTGAAGCCCATCAGGTAGCCCAGGGCCATGCCCGCCACGGCCAGTGCCAGTCCGGCGTGGACGGCGCGTGCGGTCGGGCGGTCCACCAAACGCTGCCAGGACAAGATCAGCACGATGAGCAGGTTGGCCAGGAACAGGCCGGGCACGCCGGAGGCGAAGACCATCTGCCCGATCGAGTTCACCGGGTCGTCCTCGGTATTGAAGTGGCTGAACGTGCCGCGTGCGGCCTGCAGCACGATGAATCCCACATCGATGAATCCGGTGACCGCGAACACCGAGCCCAGCCACCAGGTGACCCGGCTGCCCTTGTGCGGCAACGACAGCAGCCACGCCAGGGTGAGGCTGTAGAGCGCGAACGCCAGGCCGAATTTCATCGGCTTGAGCCAGACCGATTCGCCGAGCAGCGTGCGGTCGTCGATCGGCATCGCCGCGAGGGAGAACAGGACGAGCGCGGTCATCGCGGCGACCGTGCCCAGCAGTGGCCGATGCAGTCGCCCGCGCGTCGCCGTCTTCGCGCTCGCCCGCGACCCGTCTTCGGGCGCGGTGGCGAAATATGTTGTGGACATGGACCGAACGTAGAAATCACGGACGCCGGAGGGCGTCCCGCCGCGGCGCTATTCGCGCCTAGTACCCGGGTATCGGGCGACACGATCGGTCGGTACCGCAGACGCACATGCCGCCGCATAGGTCGTGCCCCGGCTCGCTGGTCACAGCTCGTCCCGTCGGCTCACACGACGTGATCCCGCGGCGAGATCGCGGGCCGTCGCGCCCGGCCCGCCTGGAGAAAGAAGCGGGCCGCGAACGCGTCGTTGCGTTCGCGGCCCCTCGCGGGCGACGGCGCTGTCGCCGGGTCCGTTCGCGAGATCAGTCCTCCTGCGCATACCCGACGTCGATACCGCGCCCGGCCAGCCAGGGCCGCGGATCGATGGGCGTGCTGTCGGGCAGACGGACCTCGTAATGCAGATGCGGGCCGGTGGAGTAGCCACGATTGCCGACCGTCGCGATGACGTCGCCCGCGCGGACCTGCTGGCCGACGGTGGCGAGGATGTCGTTCACGTGGCCGTAGACGCCGATGGTGCCGTCGTCCTGCTGCACGCGCACCCACAGGCCGAAGCCCGAAGCGGGACCGGCCTCGATCACCACGCCGTCGGTGACCGCGGCGATCGGAGCTCCGAGTGGGTCGCCGAAATCCAGGCCCGCGTGCATTGCGCCCCAGCGCGCGCCGAAATTCGAGGTGAGCACGCCCGCTGCGGGCCGGACGGTCATGGGGCGGGCGAAGTTCCGCGCGATGCGGTTCACGTCCGAGGGCGCGGGCGTCGGGGCGGCCTGCGGCGCCGGACCGGTCGGCGGGGTGAAGACGGCGAATCGAGCCATGCCCTCGGCTGGGCGGATCTCGCCCGAGGCGATCTTCCCCGCGACGAGACGGGCGGACGCGTCGGTGTCCTCGTCCTGCTGCGCCGCGGCGACGATGCCGAAGGAGGCGGTGACGACCGCGGCGGCGGCGGCGACGCGGGCGGCGGCGCGGTCACGGCGCAACCGCGTCGCGGCGCGACGGATCGGTAACGGAAAGGTCACGGGCATGCGTCGAACGTACGGGAGCCGTCTCGGGCATCCGCAATCCTGTGGCAACCGTCACGGCCAGGGAAAAACCCAGCTCGCCGGTCACGGAAAGGTAACGAAAGGCGCCAGATTCCTATGCGAGCTGGGAAGACGATGCCGAGTCGATAGTTGACCGGCGAAAAGCTGAATACGCACACTGTGTGAGTGGCGACTAATGGAGTTCGTGCCCTCACGGCGCTGGCGGACCCGACGCGCCGCGCGATCTTCGAGGCCCTGCCGCAGGCCGCGCGCTCGGTCGGCGAACTCGCTCGAGAACTCGGAGTGACCAGCTCGGCGGTCTCACAGCATCTGCGTGTGCTGCGCGAGGCGCGGTTGGTGATGATGCGGCCGGACGGCAACCGCAGGCTGTATTCCCTCGACCCGCGCGGTCTCGCCGACGCCCGCGATTACCTCGAGCAGTTCTGGCCGAGTGCGATCGCCGCTTATTCCGCGGCCCTCAAAACCGCCGCGACGGCGAACGCTTGACCGCGGCGGCTTGACCGCACCGAACGCCTGTCATCCCACGCGTCGATAGGCCGTCTTACGGCGGTCGGTACCCGTGCCGGGCCAATTGCGCTTGTTCAGCTGCTTGTCGACGGCGTTGATCACCTCGGTGACACCGATCTGCAACAGGCCGGGGTCGGGGGTGTCGGCGTCCGGATCGCCGACGTGGCCGGTCCACAGCACGGCGTGCCTGCCGAGCAGGTGCGCGGGCGGACCCGCCCACCGCGGCGGCGTCGGGCCGAACAACAGGACGGTGCGGGTGCCGAACGCTGTGGCCAGATGCGCCACGCCGGTATCTCCGCAGATCACCAGGGCGGCCTCGGCGACGGTGGCGGCCAGATCGATGAGGTTCTGCTGCCCGGCGAGCACTCGGCCGACGGGCAGGCCCGCCCGCGCGGCGATGCCCAGCGCGAGCTGGCGTTCGTATTCGTCCCCGGTGAGAACCACCTCTCGCCCGACGGCGAGCAGGTGCTGGACAACGGCGGCGAACCGGTCCGCCGGCCAGCGGCGAGCCGGTGCGCCCGCGCCGACGTGCACAACCACGCAGTCGCGGCGGCTGGTCGTCGACACCGGCGGAACCAGTCCGAGGTTGCGGCGATCCGCGCCGATGCCGTCGTACTCCAGCAGGTGACACCAGCGGTCCACCTGATGCATGTCCGGTTCCCACTCCGGGCCGGGCAACTCGGGGAACGCGGGATTGCGGAAGGTGAGAATGCGCTCGGCCCGGGTCTTGGACAGCGTGACGATACTTTCGGCGCTCGAGCCGTGCAGATTGACCGCCAACTCGGGGGGAGGCGCGTCCCAGCGGAAGCCGCTCGGATCGGCGGTCGGCATCAAGGCGTCGACCGAGGCGATCAGATCGACGATCGGTTTGAGTCGCAGCGGTGCCGCCAAGACGATGCGATCGTGCGGTTTGGCCCGGCGCAGCGCACGTAGAGCCGGGACCGCGGTGAGTAGATCACCCAGCCCACGCGCCTGCAACACGAGCAGAACCGCCACCCTCTTCTCCTAGCCACCCGAGTCTCACCGAACCCCGACCCACCCGTTCACCCCAGGGGCGCCAACGAAGAGTCACTAAGGGATAACTACCCGGACGTTCGAACAGCGAAACGTGCACACCGCGCAACGTTGTCGCGCCTACCGGAAAACCACAGGGAATCCTGCTCGGCAAATGTCCAGAAAACTCATGTCGAGCGGCTATAGCATCAGGGAATGACGACAAACAGCGTGGTAGAGGGTCCCCTGCAGTCTCTTGCCCGCCGTGGTTGGCAAACCATCCTGCTGACCGGCGTTTTCGCGGTGATCCTCGGCATCCTGATCCTGGTCTGGCCCGACATCACTCTGGCGGCGGCGGGCATCGTTTTCGGCATCTACCTGGTGGTCACCGGCTTCCTGCAGCTGGTCGCGGCCTTCGCCGCACCGGCGAGCACCGGCCTGCGGGTGCTGGCGTTCATCATCGGCGTGGTGTCCATCGTGATCGGCGTGTTCTGCTTCCGCGACGAACTGGCCTCGTTGCTGCTGCTCGGGTTGTGGATCGGCATCGGCTGGCTGTTTCGCGGGATCGCGCTGCTGGTGGCCGGCATCTCCGAACCGGAGATGCCGGGACGCTGGTGGCAGGTGTTCTTCGGGGTCGTCACCGCGGCGGCCGGTGTCGTACTGATCGTCTGGCCGGTGCAGTCGGTGGCCACGCTGGCCCTCCTGGCCGGAGTGTGGCTGATCATCGTCGGTCTCGTGGAGATCATCGTGGCGTTCGGGGTGCGCCGGGAGGTCAAGGCCCTTCGCACCGAGGGCGCTGTCGCCTGATCGCGATCCCGCTCGGCGGGGCGCCACCGGTGCCCGGCCGGGCGGTGCCGTGTCTGCCGTGCGTCTGACCAGCACGGTTCCGTCATGCTGGAACTCGTGACAGAATCACAGGCGCATTTTCACCAGACGTCGGCTTCGGGGTTGGTCGACATCGAAAAGAACTGGAGGCACGAATGATTCGTACTGCTGGGTTTGTCGGTGCGCTGGCCCTGGCGGGGGCCGCGGCCATGCTGTCGGCGGGGACGGCGCAGGCCGCGGTCGGCACGCTGGGGATCAACGGCGAACTGCACGCGGATCCGGTGGGCTGCCTGAACACCGACGGACTTTTCTACACCACGTTCCAGATCACCGTCGTCAACAGCACCGATCGTGCCGTCACGCTGTACTCCGGAAGGGACTGCACCGGTTCCGTGGTCGGCGAGCTGCCTGTGGAGCAGATCGGGTATCTGCCCAAGGGCGGCAGCGTCTCCGTCAGCTGAGCCGCTCGTCGCAATGGCGGCCGAGGCGTGGCGTCACCCATCGCACGAACTTCGTCGGTGTGGTGCGACCGCCTCGGCCGTTTTCGTGATCGCCTGCCCGTCCGGATCACCGGCCGACGTCGGTGGGAATCCGTTGCGAGGCCGACACGGTGTCGCGTGCCCACACCGCGTGCAGGCGCGCGTAGCGCCCGCCGCGTTCGAGCAGTTCGGTGTGGGTGCCGTCCTCGGTGATCCGGCCCTCGTGAAAGAGCAGCACCCGGTCGGCGGTCTCGGCCGTGTGCATCCGATGCGCGATCGTGAGGGTGGTGCGGCCGCGGGTAAGGCGCGCCAGTGCATGTTGCACCCGCACGTCGGTGCCTGCGTCGACGCCGCTGGTGGCCTCGTCGAGGACGAGTAGATCCGGATCGACCAGTGCGGTCCTGGCCAAGGCCACGAGCTGGCGTTCACCCGCCGACAAAGCCTCGCCGCGCTGGCCGACCGGGGTCTCCAGCCCCTGCGGCAGAGTCCGCACCCAGTCCTGCAACCCGAGCCGGGCCAGTACGTCGAGCACGGCGTCGCGGGAATCGCCCGCGCGACCGAGCGCGATGTTCTCGCCCACGGTGCGATCGAAGAGGAAGGCGTCCTGCGGGACGATCGCGACCCGCCGGGTGAGCGCTTCGTCGGCGATCTCGGTGAGGTCGACACCCCACAGGGTGAGCGTGCCGCTGGTCGGCAGCAGTTGCCGGGTCACGAGTTTCGCGAAAGTGCTCTTGCCGGAGCCGGTCTCGCCGACGACCGCGACGTGCTCGCCGGGCGTGATGCGCACGTCCAGGCCGCGTAACGCGGGCCTGCCGGGGGAGTAGTGGAAGCCGACGCCGCGCAGTTCCACGGTGGCCGGGCCGGATGGCAGCGTTGTGCGCCGGGCCGCCGTGGATTCCTCGGGGATGTCCAGGATTTCGACCACGCGCCGCAGGCCGGCCTCGGCGTTACGGGCGTCGGCGAGGCTGCTGACGGCGAACTGCATGGGGCGGACGAAGAAGGTCACCAGGAACAGGAAGGCGACGATATCGCCCGCGCTGAGCCCGAGTCCCGGTCCCAGCACGCCCATTCCGGCCGCGGTGCCCGCCACCACGACCGAGGTGGTGATGAGCCCGATGGCGACCTCGCCGATGGAGACGTTGAATCCCATCGGCCACAGGGTGCGCCGCTGGGCGTCGAGCACGGCGTCGATCTGCGCGTCGGCGCGGGCGCGCATCCGTTCCTCGATGCCGTAACCGCGGATGGTGTCGATGCCGACGAGCACTTCCAGCAGGCCGCCGTAGAGTTCGCCGATGCTTCGGCGCACCTCATCGAAGCGGTGCGCCACCCACTGCTGCAGGGTGTGGCCCGCGACCGGGACGCCGATGCCGATCAACAGCACGAGCAGTGCGAGCGGCCACGAGTAGAGCAGCATCACCACGAGCGCCAGCAGCATCTGAGAGATGTTCTGCACCAGTGTGATTCCGCCGGACTGGGCGTACAGCGTGACCACGTCGACGTCATTGGTGACGCGTGCGACGAGAGCGCCGGCGGAATCCGCGCGGGGATCGGCGGGGGAAAGGCGCAGGATGCGGGCGAAGGCGGCCACCCGCAGATCCAGTAGTGCCTGCTCGACGGTGCGGATGACCCGATGGTTCATCAACGCGGAAGCGAGCATCGCCAGCAGTACCGCGAGTACTCCGGCGAACACGGCGCCGGTCACGACCCGTGCGCGGGTGGCCTGGTCGGTCGCACCGAGCAGCGCGTGGTCGAGGGCGTATTGGATGGTGACGGGGATGACGATCCGGCCGGAGGCCGCGACGACGGCCAGTAGCAAGATCACCGCGAGAGTGCGGCGGGACAGCACGGTGTCGCGGCGCACGCGGCGCAGTAGATCGGTGGTGCGGTAGTCGGGTCCGGTCGGCTCGGTGGTGCTCGTGTTCACCACGCCGGCTCCATGGTGTCGGTCTGATCGGACGCGCGGTATGCGCCGAGCAGCGCGCGATACGCCGGTTCGGTAGCGAGAAGGTCCTCGTGCCGTCCCTGCGCGACGATGCGTCCACCGGCGAGGAAAACCACGGTGTCGGCGAGCCCGACCGTCGCGGCGCGATGCCCGACCAGCACCACCGTGGTGCGGCGGTCGTCGCCCGCGTACTCGGCGCGCAGCGCCTCCACCACGGTCCGCTCCACCAGGGGATCCAGCGCGGAGGTGGCGTCGTCGAGCAGCAGCAGGCCAGGGCGGCGGAAGACGGCCCGCGCCAGCGCCAACCGCTGACGTTGACCACCGGAGAGTTGCACGGTGTCGCTGAGGTGGGTGTCCAGGCCGTCGGGAAGGCGGCCGACGAACCCCGCGGCGTCGGCGATGCGCAGGGCGCGCTCGATTTCTTCGTCCGAGGCCGCGGCGCCGAGGGTGATGTTGGCGCGAGCGGTGTCGGCGAACAAGAAGGCGTTCTGGGTGACCAGTGCGGTCCGGCGGCGCACCGCGTCCGGCGCGAGGAGCCGGGTGTCGACCCCGGTGAGCGCGACGGCGCCCCGGTCGGCCTCGAGCAGATGCGCCAGCAGCGCCAGCAGCGTGCTCTTGCCCGCGCCGGTCGCGCCGACCACCGCCAGCACGGCGCCGGGACGGACCCGTACGGTCAGGTCGCGCACCGCGCGGGTGTCGCCGGTGTAGCCGTAACCGGCCCCGGCGAGCTGCACGGCGACGCCGCGATCGTGCGCGCCGAGTGGGAGCTGCCCGTGCGCCGGGCGGTCGGCGGCGGTGAGTACGTGGTCGACCCGGATCTGCCCCGCCACGCCCAGCGGTAGCACGCCGAGGAAGCGGGCGATGACGTTGAGCGGAATCGCGGTGGTGATGAGCAGGTAGATCACCTCCACGAGGGCGCCGACGCCGAGCAGCCCGGCGTCGACCCGAGCCACGCCGACGGCCAGGATGGCCAGCGCCGCCAGGGGTGGCATCAGCTCGATCGCGGGGTCGAAGACGGCGCTCGCGTTGCCCATACGCCGGTTCGCCGTGCGGGAGGCGTCGGCGGCCGCCGCGAAACGATCGATCTCCCGATCGCCGATGCCGAGGGTGCGTACCACCTGCCGTCCGGCGATGGCCTCGTGCGCGAGCCCGCTGACCAGTGCTCGCTGCTGCTGAGCCGCGCGGGCCCGCGGTGCGAGCACCCGTTGATAGAGCAGATTCGCGGCCAGCACCAGCGGGATGAGCACCAGCGCGATCAGGGCGAGCCAGAGATCGGCGAGCGCGATGTCGACCATGACCAACAGCAGCATGGCGGTCATACCGACCGCGAACGGGTAGTGCTGCATGGGATCCCACGCCGTCTCGACGTCGGAGATCGCGCGGGAGACCAATTGCCCGGCCGGCCTGCGGCGATGCCAGGCGATGCCGAGCCGCAGGTATTGCGCGACCACGGCTTTGCGGGTCTGGGCCTCGTTGCGGTATTGCACCGTGCCGGTCGCCACACCGCGCAGGATGATCGTCGCGATGCGCAGCAGCGAGACCGCCAGCACGAAGGCCGCACCGGTCGCGGCCGCGCCCGCCAGGAAACGGCCCTCGGCGAAGCTCGCGACCACCACGTGCTCCGTACTCCATCCGACGGCTCTCGCGGCGAGCACCATGCAGCACGCGTTCACCAGGCCGGAGCCGATCGCGACCGCGGCGGCGCCCGGTGCCCGCCCGCACCCGCGCAGCATGATCGCCAACCCGCTGCGCAGGGTGCGGGGGTCCTGCCCGGCCTCGCTGTCGGCGGCCGCGGCGAGCAGTGCGCCTTTTCCGTAGCTCATGACCCCGGACACCGGAATGTCCGGGCTGATCCATTCGCCACCACGCCTCCAACCGCCTGCCTGCCCTGGACAACCGTGCCCTGGATCGTGGACCGACAGCAATGAACTCGATCAGCGTGATCGGAAATTGCGGGGACGACGATGCTTCCCAGCAAAAGTTCGGCGGTGGTGCGGACGATCTTGCCGCCAGTGAGCCGTGGTTTATCGCCGAGCTGGATACAGACCGACCCCGGCGTTTCCGCCTCGACGAATCGAAGTGCTTCGTCCGATGAATATCCCTGCGCAGCAGTTCTTTTCGTCGGGTCGACGCTTGGCGGTGCGATCCCGATCCGGGGAAGGCTACGACCGCACCTTCGTGCGAACAGAATGCGCCCGAGAGATTCCGAGTAAGCCGCTGATGACGGAAGGCGCTAGGGCGAGCAATGCGGCCGCAAACGCGCCTCCGGCGGCAGCGGCCTGCGCATCGTCGCTACCGCGCCCGCGCCCCCGTCCAGGTATCCCTCTTGCGGGCCGGACGTGCGTTCACCGTGTGCGCGGCCACTCGCCGGGGTTCGGCACGGTGGACTCCGAGGTCACCGACACCGGAACCGGCGTAGCGGCGGCCGAGCGGCGACGCCCTCGCGGATCCCATGCCATCGCCGACGCCGCTCCTCCCAGCAGAACGATCACGATCATCGTCACAACACACCAGACCAACACGTCCTTGCCTCCCTGGCATCACCATCCGGTTGACAGACTGCGTCGGCTTACCAAGGCGGACAGTTGTTTTCGAGTCGCCGACAGTATTCACCGCGCGGATGGCGCGCGCGAGTCCGCGGTACGGGGCCGATGCCTCCGCGGTCGTGTCCGAAAGCCGCGACCTATCCCGCTGCGAACGGAATGACCAGCGCGAACGCCGATGTTGTCGCCGCCGTGGCTTTCGGCGCGCCGATCGGAGGAGATGCGAATCACGAAAGTGCCTCTGTCCCGGGGTATGTGGGTGGCGTCTCAGCGCGACCATGTCCCGTTCGTTCGCCGCGAGGGGCGATGGGCGGACTCGGCCGTTCGCTGCGGGGCGATGTCATCCCCCGGGCTGGGCTGCCGCTGTTTGCCTCGTTGTCACCCGGGTAGCACGGTGGGGACGGAGGTCCACCCACACCGAAAGGGCTGGTTCGGCGATGTCCAATTCCACACCGGGCGCGACAAGGGATCGGCGGTCTCCTCTTCAGGTCGCCGCCATGGCGGTAGGAGCCGTGTTCCTCCTGGTCGGCATCCTGAAGTTCATTCCGGGGATCACGACCGATTACGGCGAACTCGATTGGGCGGGACATCACTCGCAGGCCCAGTTGCTCGGTCTGTTCAGCGTGTCTGTGCTGCACAACGCGGTCCATCTGGCTTTCGGCCTCGCCGGAGTGCTGGCCGCCCGCACCGCTGCGTCGGCGCGCGCGTTCCTCCTCGGCGGCGGCGCCCTCTATCTCGTGCTGTGGCTGTACGGACTTGTCGTGAACCCCGGCAGCGACGCGAACTTCGTGCCGCTCGATACGGCCGACAACTGGCTGCATTTCGTGCTCGGCGCGGGCATGATCGCCCTCGGTGCGGTCTTGGCGCGGCGGCCACTGACCCAGGCTCCCGGCGCGGGCAGGCAGACCGGAATTCTGGAATAGCCCGACGCATCGGCCGCGTCGCCCATGTGAATGGACCGCCGATTCGAAGGTGTGTCCCGACACCACCCTGTATCCGGTCTGTTATCGAAAAGTGTTGTGAGTCAACGAATATCATCGCCGAGCGGCGCAACCGGCGCAGCTCGGCCTTCGGCGGTACCCTCGGTGCGGGCAATGCCGGAAAGCCGCTTTTCCGAACGCCTCACATGTTGACATCGACTGCTGTTGACAACATATGATGTCAATAACTTGCTCAGCCTGCAATTCGATGCGCCGACACCGCGCGAGCCGCAGGAGTGCAGGCGCTTCGACTACTTCGGCAACGCGGCAAGGGAGTACCGATGAGGGCCAAACCACCCGCTCTGGGATATCTCCGCAAGGACGTCTCGGGTGTGTCCCAGGATTGGGACGAAGCGCAGATGCGGAGTCTGGCCAAACGTCTGGGTTACGAGTTGTGTAAGACGGTGACCTTCGGCGCCGGCACCGACGCACCGGTGGATCGCCTCGTCGACGTCGTCCGCACCTTCGGCGTCGACGCCGTGATCGCACCGGGTCTGCACCACTTCGGCAATGCGGTACCGGGCCAACTCGTCGAGGTTTGCGACCTGATCACCGTGACGCCCCAGCAGACGTACTCCCGTTCGGCGCTGTCGCGAATCTGGGCATGAATCATCGAGCGCCGGTCGCCGCCGCATGTGTTGTACTGGCGGGGTGATCGAATCCGGTGAGGTGACCGACGTGGTCGACGCTGTGGTCGAGCAGTCGTTGCTCGGCGGCCCACGACGGTACACGCGTGCCCAGGTGGCCGAGCTTTCCGGAGTGTCTGTCGAACGTGCCAAGAAGCTATGGGTGGCACTCGGTTTCCCCGCCGCGGCGAGTGACGACGACGTGGTCTTCACCGATGCCGACATTGCCGCGGTGCGCCACTTCACCGCGATGGACCCGGTCGCGGGGGCGAGCGAGCAGAGTCAGATCGCCGCCGCCCGCAGTGTCGGTCAGGCGATGGCGCGGCTGGCCGAGTGGCAGGCGGATCTGATCGCCCGTGAGATCGGCAGCCGCATCGCCGCCGAAGACGGGCAGTCGATCTCCGAATCGAACCGCGAGGCCACTGCCCGGACCATCGCGGTGCTCACCAATTTGCAGCAGTACGCGTGGCAACGACATCTCGCCGCGGCGCTGAGCCGCTCACTCGAATCCGACGGCGCCACACGGCAACTGCTCGTCGGCTTCGCCGATATGGTCGGCTACACCCGGCTCTCCCGTCACCTCGACCTCGACGAGTTGACGGATCTGCTGGAGACATTCGAGACCACCACCACCGAAGCGGTCACCGCCCACGGCGGCTGGGTGATCAAGAACGTCGGCGACGAGGTGATGTTCGCCGCCGAGAACGCCCGCGACGGCGCGCGAATCGCCCTGGCGATGCACGCGGCGGTGGCCCGCGCGGCGCAGACCGTTCCGGAAATGCCCCAGATCCGGGTGGGCCTGGCGTACGGGCCCGTCCTGACCCGCTTCGGCGACCTCTACGGCACGGTGGTCAACGTCGCCGCTCGGCTGACCGGCGTGGCCCGCCCTGGGACCGTCCTCCTCGACGACGGCGCCGCCGCGGCTCTGGATGACGACGACCAATTCCTTCTGCGCCATCTGCGCAGCGTGCGGGTCAAGGGATTCTCACGGTTGCGCTCCCACGTGTTGCGAGAGCGGCAGCGCAAACAAAGCTGACCGGTTACCGGCCGAGCCCCGTGGCGAGATGATGTGCAGTCCCGTTGGATCGCGTGCACTCGCCGCTCATCAACCGTACGAGTCGGGGCCGTTCCCGCTGTACGCGGTCGGTTCCTACGTCCAGCTCAGTTACCCTTTCACGCCGAACGGGCAGCGCACGACTCCAGGGTGCATGAACTGGGGTCCCCGGTCTCGTCGGGGTGGTCGGCAACGCCGTCGTGGAGATCTATCACCGTTGAGAGATCGCGGGACCCGGTTGACGAGTCGGCCGAATGAGCAAGCGGTCGGCCGAGGCCGGTGCGGATAGGCTGGCGTCATGTCGGACACGGTGTCATCCAAGGGTTTCTCGGTCGCGCTGGTGCTGGGCGGGGGTGGTCCGGTCGGTCTGACGTGGTTGGCGGGACTGGCTACAGGGTTGCGGGACAACGGTATCGACTTGGCGCTGGCCGACCGGTTCGTGGGAACCTCCGCCGGGTCGGTGGTCGGTGCGGTCCTGGCCGACGGTGGCGATCCGGCGCGCTTGTTGCGGCCGCCGTCCACGTCGGCGGCGCCGGTGCGGGCGGATCCGGCGCGAATCGCGGAGATATTCGCCGTGCTGCGCGCCCCCGGCCAGGATCCGGCCCAGGCACGCCGCCGGGCGGGGGAGCTGGCGCTGGCCGCGCAGGCCGGTGATCCGGACGAGCACATCGCGCGCATCGGCGGGCTGGCCGGTGTAGCGCAGTGGCCGTCGCGCGATCTCGTCGTGACCGCGATCGACATCACCACCGGTGAATTGCGGACATGGACCAAGGACGGCGCGGCGTCGTTGCCCGAAGCGCTGGCGTCCAGCACCGCGGTGCCCGGTGTCTTCCCGCCGATCCCGATCGACGGCCGCCACTACTTCGACGGCGGGTTGCGCTCGCCGGTCAACGCGGACCTGGCCGCGGGCGCGGATGTCGTGGTGATCCTCGAACCCTTGGCGCACATGTTCCCGCGCATCCCCAGCGATCGCGAGTTGGGCTCGGCGACAGAGGTTTCCATTGTCCCCGATGAGGAAGCCGTCGCCTCGTTCGGAATCGACGTGTTCGACTCGGCGGCGTTGGCTCCCGCGTATGCGGCGGGCGTGCGCCAGTCTGCCGAAGCCGCGCTGCTGCTGAAGGACGTCTGGCCCGAAGGCTGACCGAGCCGTGGCGACCGCCGGTCGATCGGGCGGGCGTGTCCCGTCGCTACACGCCCGGCGCCGCTGTGGTCGTCGTCGGCCTGCGACAGCCTCGGGCTGAGCGAGACCCTCCCGGCGGCCACCGTCGGGCTACCTCGAGGTGCGCGAGCAATTCGGCCGGCCGATCGGTTCCTTCCAGGCGGTCGAGCACGCCTGCGCGGACCTGCTGGTTCAGGTCGCAGTGGCCCGGCAGTTGGTGGCGGCCGCCGTGCGAGTGGAGGTCTCGTCCGCCCCCGACGCGGGCATCGCGGGTTCGCGGGCCAAAGCGTTCACCACCCCGAGACGGCAGTGCGGGTGGCGGGGAAGGCCATGCGGTTGCCCGGCGGCATGGGCTACACCTGGGAGAGCGGGATACACGCTTACCTCGAGCGAGCCACGCTCGATCGGTCCCTGTTCGTTACGCCCGCCGAGCACCGGAGACGGCTGGCCTGGCGATACGCCTCGGCGTGACGAGCGCCGGAGCGTAACGCCGGTCGGCCTCTCCGAGGCGCACCGGTAGGGGCGGATCAGTCGTCCGGAGTCTCTGTGAAGCGCTGGAGGTACAGCGGCTCGCCGAGTTTCTCCACCAGATCGAGTTCGGTTTCCAGGTAGTCGACGTGCTGTTCTTCGTCTTCCAGGATCTGCTCGAAGATACGAGCGGAGGTCACGTCGCCGCGTGAACGCATCAACTCGATGCCACGGCGCAGCCGTTCGACCGCTTCCATCTCGATCTGCAGATCGGCCCGCAGCTGCTCGGGCACGCTCTGCCCGATGCGCAGCGGGTTGAGTTTCTGGTAGTTCGGCAGGCCCTCCAGGAAGAGGATTCGATCGGTGAGGATCTCGGCATGTTTCATCTCATCGATGGACTCGTGCCGAGTGTGCCGGGCCAGCTTGGTAAAGCCCCAGTTCTCCTGCATCTTGGCGTGCAGGAAGTACTGGTTGATCGCCGTGAGTTCGGCCGTCAGCTGCTCGTTGAGCAGCGCAACGATGTCCTTGTCGCCGTCCATAGCAGCGATCGTGGCACAAAATCCGCGCAGCGGCGGGCAGACCGCCTGGTGTGTCGGCTCAGGCGGCCGAGGGCTGCGCTCCGGTGGAAGCCCGCGCGCGGCCGATCACCTCGGCCAATCGCGCCGTGCAGCTGCCGCAACCGGGCTTCCATCCGCAGGCGTTCTTCACCTGGCGGATGCTGTCGGCGCCCGCCGAAACGCAGGTGTGCACGTCACCTTCGGACACCGCGTTACAGATGCAGACATACATGAAGCCTCACAACCAGGTCACTTTATCGCTGAGGTTAGCCTCGACTAACGAGGTAAGCCTCCCCTAATGTATAGCAGCTCAGAGCGGCGGTGTGAAGTCGGTGCCGGCGCGAGTCGCGGGCGCAGCGGATAGTGGCGCTAGCCGGCCAGCCGCTGCGCGGCGAGCTGCCGCAACTCGCTGGACTTGATCTTGGCGCTGCCGGTGAGCGCGATGTCCTCCTCGGTGAACAGCAGCACGTGGCGCGGCACCCTATAGCTGGGCTGCCGCTCACACAGGAAGGCCCGCAGTCGCGCGCCGTCCACCGTCGCGCCCGCCTGTGGCACCACGCACGCCACCACAGCCCGCGGCCGCGACACTGGCCGTGCTCTGGAATCCCGCTGGGCCGGGTCTGGGGTTGACGGCCGGACCTGATGTGGTGGACACCGCGCCGGGCTACTGCGGGACACGCTCGCGGAATTAGCAGCGCCGCACCGGATTCCGATGCGACTCTGATCGCTCAAGCGACCATCGGTACGCTCGCCGAGCGGTGGCGCCGACGCGGCGAGCCCGTTCCCGGCGACGTCGAGCGCGTCACGGCCTTCTGCCTGCGCGCCCAGACTCCGCCGGGTCCGGGATGAATCCGCGCCTATCGACGCAGGTGAGGGTGGGCGCGGTTCGTTCTGGGCGACAAACCATCCCGGGCTGAGACCCGGAATACGCGGGAAAGAGGGCGCCGGACCCGGCTCAGGCGGTGATCTCGACGACGTCGCGGATCCGGAAGCGGTCACTGGAGGTGATCTCGACCGCCTGCCGGGCGACCACGACCGCGGCGTCGCGATCGAAGCGGTAGCCGACCTCGAGCGAATCGGGCACGACGGTCGAGCGCGCGCCGTCGCGCAGGCATTCGGCTCGCGCGGTGGTCGCCGCGTCCAGAGCCGCTATGGCGTCGAAATCGTCGCCCGATGGCGGGCGGGTCTCGTCGGCGCCCGCGATCGGGACTGTCGTGTCCGATATCGAGCAGAGCCGACCGGCCGGGTCGAGCGTCACGCTCAGTTGACCATCGCCGCCTGCCACCGCGGCGACGCCGTCGTAGACCTGGCGGTAGTGCAGGGTGTACTCGGCCACGGATGCCGCTACCTCGTCACCGTCGCGGCTGCCACCGCCGTGGAAGGTGGCCGACATACCGGCCAACGCCAGGTCGTGGCCGAGGTCGAGTTGCCGGACCGCGCGATCGGCGATATCCCGAACCTCCTGCGGTGCGATGCTGTCGGCAGTGCGGTCCGGCTCGGCGTAGAACACGTGGTACGCGCCGTCCGGATGCATGACCAGCCGCGGTTCGAATTCGACCGGGGCAGAATACTCCTCGGCTGTGGGCGACACAGGCTCGGCGAGCACGGCCCGCAGACCGAACCGTTCGGCGAGTTCGGCGGCGGTATCCGCGTCGGCGCGACGGCGCGACAAGCGCAGCGACCACGGCTGGCGAGGAACGTGAATGCCGAGGTCGACCTCGATGGGGACTTGGCCCGCCCATCGCCACCAGTACCAATTGTCCGACACCGGCTCGCCGAAGAAGAGACGCTCGTTCCACAGCCGGTCCTGTGCCTCCCGGTCGGTGGCGCCGCATGCCGCCGAGGACACTCGGTGATCGTTGTGGAAGATCGACAGCGCCGCGTCCTGCCAAGCCTGACTGAACGACTTGCCGGTGTTCCACTCCTTGAAGAACCGCGTCCCCTGCTGATCGGTGTCGAAGGTGAGGCTGTCGAACCCGAACAGCATCCGCGCGCCCAGGTTCGGCGTATGCCAGGTGCGAAATGGGCTGTGCCCGTCGTGCATTCGCAACGACTCGCATCCGTGGAGGAACAAGTAGCGCAACCGCTGGTCACCGAAACTCATCCGATCCGACCACGCGTAGATGGTGTCATCCCAGGTCCGGCCCATCGCGGTGAGGAACACGCCGTCGTCCATGGTCGTGCTGTGCGCGTAGTGATAGAAGACCTTCACCGAGTCCATGCCGAGGCGGTCCTGCCAGTTGTCGTACTCCTTGTCGTAGCGCCATTCCCGGACGTCGTCGTCCTTGGCGTGGAAATTGATCGTGTTGAACTTCGCGACGTAGTCGAGGAAGCCGTTGACGCAGGCGTGCGGGTGACTCAGTGGGGCGTCCTGCGGGTAGACCTGAACCGACGCGCCGGCGTAGATGTTGTCTGACATGGCTGAATGGTCGCGAACGTCGGCCGCCGGAGCACGGGTAGCCGACTACTCGATTCGCGCGGGTCATCGGCCGTTTTCGACCGGGTTGAACGGCACGTCGCGATCGGCGGCGAACTCGCGGGGCATGCCGAGCACGCGTTCGCTGATGACGTTGCGCCATCTCGGTGCTGCCGCCCGCCGGGCTCCACGCCGACCGGAACGGGTAGTCGAGGCCGACCCGGGTCGTGTCCGCCGCGTCACCGGGGCTGTGGGTGGCCGCGGTGAACCCGGCCATGCGTTCCGTCATATCGGTTTGCAGCCAAGCGTTCTCGGCGGTACGGGGTGGCGGATGTTGTTGCACAGCACCAGTGCGCCCACGCGCAGGCGCGTGGTGGCGGCCGTCCACGCCTCCCGCGCAGCACCGGACCACCTCCGAAGCGATTGTGACCTCTGCTACAGATCCAGCCACGACCGGACATGCATGTCCGGTTATATTACTGTCCCTTAGCGGCCATGGTGGGCCGCGCGAGATCCGAGCTCGCGTCCGATCTTCGAGGGTGTGTGATGTCAGCAATTTCGCGCCGGTCACTGTTGACCGGAGCAGCCGCGGCGGGCGGTCTCGTGGTCGCCTCCCGCTACGCGAACACGACGAGTCCGATCGCCGCGCGGGTGAACAGCGTTCCGCTCACCCGGGAGGAGCATCGGGTGGTCGTCATCGGATCGGGGTTCGGCGGTGGTGTCACCGCCCTGCGCCTGGCCGAGGCCGGAGTTCGGGTCCTGGTGCTCGAACGTGGTCTGCGCTGGCAGACGGGCCCGAACGCGGAGACCTTCCCGCGCGCTTCGGCGCTGGACAAGCGGGTGCTCTGGTACAAGTCCAGCCCCGTATTGTTCGGCAAGCCGTTGGTCTTCGAGCCGTACACCGGACTCGTCGAGGCGGTGCCCGGTACCAATATGACCGCGCTGTGCGCGGCGGGCGTGGGCGGGGGATCGCTGGTCTATCAAGGGATGTCCCTGCAACCGACGCGGGAGGTGTTCGATACCCACTTCCCCGAGGCCTTGGACTGGGCGACGATGGATCGGGTGCACTACCCGCGGGTGGCACGCATGCTCGGCTTGGCTGTCGCCCCGGACGAGCTGATCGCCAGTCCCAACTACGCGGCCGCGCGGGTTTTCGCCGACCATGTGCGCCGCGCCGGGCTTCCGCTGTCGAAGATCCCGATGCCCATCGACTGGAACTTCGCCCTGGCCGAACTGCGGGGCGAGATGAAGCCCTCCTACACCAACGGCGACGGCGCCATGGGGGTGAACAACGGCGGCAAGCATTCGGTCGACGTCACCTACATCGCGGCCGCCGAGGCGACCGGCCTGGTGACGGTCGAGCCGCTGCACCAGGTCACCGATGTCGAGCGTGCCGCCGACGGCAAGTGGATCGTCCACGTCGAGCGCCTGGACACCAGCGGCGCCGTGCTGGAGAACAAGATCATCACCGCCGGTGCGCTGGTGCTGGCCGCCGGAAGCCTCAACACCACAAGACTGCTGGTGCGCGCCTCGGCGAAAGGCCTGATCCCCGATCTGCCCGACGGACTCGGCCAAGGCTGGGGCACCAACGCCGACCGCATCTACCTGTGGACCGATCCGACCGCGAGTTTCGGTGCGGAGCAGGGCGGTCCAGTGGTCTACGGCAGCAAGAACTGGTCCGACCCGCACTCCGCTCACACCCTGATCCAGGCGTCCATCCCGCCCATGGGCGCCGACGCCAACAGCACCATGATGGTCGGGTACGGCGTCAGCGACGGTCGTGGGCACTTCGTCTACGACGCGGCCCGCGACGACGCGATTCTGCAGTGGCCGCAGGACGGTGACAGCTACATCCAGGACAATTACATCGGTCCCGCGGCCCACCGGATCGCCGGCCCGGCAAGCGTTCTCACCGACACCAACCTGCTGTTCCCGTCGACCTGGCACCCCTTGGGCGGTGCGAGTATGGGAGCCGTCTGTGATCTGGAGGGCAGGGTGCACGGCCAGCGGGGCCTGTACGTGCTCGACGGTGCGCTCATGCCCGGGAACACCGCGGCGTGCAACCCGTCGATGACGATTGCCGCTGTTGCCGAGCGCGCTTTGGATACCTTGGCGGCCAATGACGTCGGCACGGTCATCTGACCGTGGCCGCCGGGCTCAGGCCGTGGTCAAGCGTCGGGCAGCACCGGGCGCACCGCCGTGGCCTCGGGGCCGCGCTTGCGCATGGCGGCGGTGAACACCACGGGCTGACCCGCGTACAGCGCTTTGTATCCCGTGGTCTCGATGCTGGTGTACTCGATGAAAACCGGCGTGGGATCGTCTTCGGGCTGTAGGAACCCGAAGCCCTTCTCGATGTTGAACCAGACCACCGTGCCGCGGCGCCAGTATTCCGCCGCGGCACGGGGGCGGTAGGGCTGTTCGGTCACGAAAGTCAAGGATAGAGGCCGGATCACGCGGCGCTGCGGCGCACCGGATCGGAATGCATGATCCGCCGCCACCAAGCGTCCAGCGGACTGGGGTCGGGCCAGATGATCGCGGCGTCGGAGGAAATCCCGGCTCCGGCCTGGGTCGCTGTGAGCACGGGGTCGGGTGAATCGGCGGCTGCCATAATCGGATGCTCCATCAAGTACGCTCCGTTCGCACGAAACCGCTTGTGCCATAACATCTTCTATATATCGGCGAGAGGCGGGCCCGGTATTCCGGGCCCGCCCGAAAAAGCGGGAATGACACTTTTCGCAGATTGATTCCGATATCACTGGCTGCGACATCACCTCGCTTTCGATTGTGCGGGAGTCTTGCGGTCTACGCGGCTTCAGACGTCGATCGCCTTGTGTCCGTTACCGCGGCCGATTTCGATCTTGCGTGGCTTGGCCTTCTCTGCCACAGGAATCGTGAGGCGAAGAACGCCGTCGGTGTAGTCGGCGCGAATCTTGTCGGTGTCGAGGTTCTCGCCCAGGAACAGCTGACGGCTGAACACGCCGCGAGAGCGTTCCGCGGCGATCATCTCCCGGCCCGAGTCCAGTTCGGGACGACGCGCGCGTACCGTCACCACATTGCGCTCGATGTCCAGGTCCAGGGATTCGGGATCGATGCCGGGCAGGTCGAACTCCACGACGAACTCCTCGCCGGCGCGCCAGGCATCCATCGGCATCACCGCGGGGTGCGCCTTCGTGCCGAACACCTGCTGCGTCAGACGGTCCAGATCGCGGAACGGATCGGTGCGCATCAGCATGGTCGCCACCTCCAACTCACTCCATTCTCCATAGTAGGGGCCAGATAACCTCTGTTGTCTGGCATAGATTTTTTGTACCACCAGAGGAAGTTGAGTGCAAGGCGCTAAACTATGAAATCTGTCGGCCGAAGTGAAGTGAGGATGGATGGCGCAGGAGAGGGGCGACTCGGGGCATCTGCCGGATCCCGACCAAGCGGTGTACGGGATTTCGGTCGCTGCCGAACTGGCCGGAATCGGGGTGCAGACGCTCCGGCTCTACGAGCGGCACGGATTGCTGACCCCTGCGCGCAGCGACGGAGGCACCCGCCGCTATAGCGGCGACGATCTGGCCCGGCTGCGGCGAATCACCGACTTGGTCGCCACGGGAGCGAACCTGGCCGGCATCCGCCGCATTCTCGACTTGGAGGACGCGAACGCCGACCTGCACGCGGACAACGACCGGCTGCACGCGGCCAACGACCGGTTGCAGGCCGACAACGTCCGTCTGCGGGACGCGCGGAACCATCCGCCCGGTGGCGCGTAGGTTCGGGGACTATGCCGAAAAGGGTGTGCGCAGATCGACCACCGTGCCGGTATCGCCGGCGGTCACGGTGACCTCTGGAATGAGTGCGCGGATCAGTGGCATGCCCCGACCACGCAGGGAATCGGCTTGCGGATCGGGCTGTTTCCATCGGCCGCTGTCGGAAATGGTCACCCGGAGTTCGTCGCCGTCGATCGACGCACGCAAGCGGACCACGCCGCCGTCGCCCTGATGGCCGTGCTCGACGGCATTCGTACACGCCTCACCGACGGCGAGTAGCACGTCGTAGGCCGGGGCCGCGGCCATGCCGCACTGGGTGAGCCATTCCTGCAAGGTATGCCGGACGTTGGCCAATTGCACCGCCTCGGCGGGGAAGTCCAGCTCCAGCGGCGTCACGGCGTTGGGTAGGGGAACCCGCTCGCCCGCGCTCACGAGCGCGTACCAGCCGCCGGGAGCGCAGTGTGTCTGTCGCGGGCCGGTTTTCCCGTCGTCGTGCCTCGCCGATAGCGTCGATGCGCCGTCACCTCGTTACCTCCCTATCGGGGATCGGTGCGCTGTACTCGCCACGCCGAGCACGTGGGCCGCCGTCGAGCTCGGCTGTCGTGTTCGCCGTGGATGTGCCGTTCTCCCCGAGCTATACCCAGTTGATCATTCCCCATGCAAGGCCGCGGTCCCGTCGGTGAGAATCGCCTGCGCCGGCACCGCGGCGAGCGCCATCACAGGATATGCCGCGGCAGCCGGACGACCTGGACGAAGAACTCATCGATCTGTTTGATGGCGGCGACGAACTGGTCGAGGTCCACCGGCTTGGTGACGTACGCGTTCGCGTGCAGCCGGTAGCTGCGCAGAATGTCCTCCTCGGCCGCGGAGGTGGTGAGCACGACCACCGGGATGTGCGACAGATCGGGGTCGGCTTTGATCTTCTCCAGCACCTGCCTGCCGTCGTACTTGGGCAGGTTCAGGTCGAGCAGGATCAGATCAGGCCGCGGAGCGTCCGCGTGCCGTCCTTGGCGATAGAGGAACTCGAGCGCCTCCTCGCCGTCCCTGGCGACGTGCAAGGTGTTGCCGATCTTGTTGTCCTCGAAGGCTTCTCGCGTCATCAGCTCGTCGCCCGGGTCGTCCTCCACGAGCAGGATGTCGATGGGCTGGCCGGGATCGGTCATGCGGTGGCTCCTTCAGGGGCGGGGACGTCGGCGGTGCGGGCGGCGAGGTCGGCTTCGGCGGTGCGCAGGGTGAAGTAGAAGCGAGCGCCCGCGGTGTACTCGGTGTCGATCCAGATCCGGCCACCGTGATACTCCACGATCTTCTTGCAGACAGCCAGCCCGATACCGGTTCCGCTGTACTCCTCACGATTGTGCAGCCGCTGGAAGATGACGAACACCTTCTCGGCGAATTCGGGCGCGATACCGATGCCGTTGTCCGAGATCGACAGCAGCCAGCCACTGCCGTTCTCGGCCGGTTCACAGGTGATCTCGATCCGCGGTGCGCGGTCGGGCTCGCGGAACTTGATGGCGTTGGCGATCAGGTTCTGCCACAGCATGGTCAGCAGGGTCGGATCGCCGATGATCTCGGGCAGCTCGTCGGGCCGCTGGATGCTCGCGGCGGTGTCATCGATCACCGCGGAGAGATTGGTCAGCGCCTTGTCCAGGGACGGGCCGAGGCCGGTGGGTTCGGTGCGGTCGGTGACGCGGCCGACGCGGGAGAAGGTGAGCAGGTCGTTGATCAGCCCCTGCATCCGCTTGGCGCCGTCGACGGCGAAGTCGATGTACTGCTTGCCGCGCTCGTCGAGCTTGTCGCCGTAGCGCTTCTCCAGCAACTGGCAGAAAGACGCCACCTTGCGCAGCGGCTCCTGCAGATCGTGTGAGGCGACGTAGGCGAACTGCTCCAGCTCGGCGTTGGACCGGCGCAGTTCCACGGCCTGCAGGTCCAGATCCGTCTTCTGCTCCGCGAGCACCGCTTCCTTGGCTCGGGAGGAATCCAGCTCGGCGACGATGCGGCGGCGCATGCTCTCCACCGCGTTCGCGACGGTCGCCAGGTCGGCGGGGCCGTGGGCCTCGATGTGATGATCGAAGTCGCCGCCCGCCACCCGCAGCGACGCATCCGTCAAGGACCCGAGGGGACGGACGATCAAGCGCCGGATCAGCACGGTCAGCAAGACACCGGTCAGCAGGAACGCCACGACCATCCCGGCCAGCACGGCGTCCCGGACCGCGCGAGTGTGTGTCAGCTCGTCCTCGTCGTGCGCGATGGCCGCCGCGAGACTGCTGTTCTGGGTGTCGAAACGTGTCCGGATGTCGTCGAACAGCGGCTTACCGCGGACCGGCGTGGTGGAGTCGGTGCCGAGGGGTGATCCAGAGGCCAACCCCGCGACCAGCGGCTCCGCGAACTCGTCGCGCCAGCGCTGTGCGGCCTGCTCCACGGCGTCGAGCTCGTCGAGCAGCGGCTGTCGATCGGCCAGCAGCTCGCGCAGGCGGGTCGCCGACTGCGCCTCGTCCCGGGTGCCGTCCCGGTAGGGCTGGAGGAACTGCGGGTCGGCGGTGATCCGGTAGCCGCGCAGACCGGTCTCCTGGTTAACCAGGGCACTCTGTAACCGGTAGGCTTCGGCCGCCGCGGGCAACGTCCTGTCGATGAGCCGATCGGTCACGCGGTTGGTCTGCGCGATCACCTGGGCGCCTGCCACGGTGCCGATGATCACCACCAGCACCATCGCGGCCAGTACCAGTTGGAACCAGGCCTGGGCGGTCAATCGTGCGCTGAGCGGCGCTCGACCGGTCGTCATCGTCATCGCTCCTGTCCTTGCCCGTCGCCGTTCCATCCCAGATACAGAATGGCGACATCGTCGTCCAATCCGCCGGACGCACCCGCCAGCGCCTCCACGCGACCGATCAGCTCATCGACGAACCAGTCGGGATCCGCGGCTCGCACGGCGCGTGCCACCTCCATCAGCCCTTGCTCACCGAGTCGTTCCCGATCGGTTCCGGCGTGCCCTTCGAACAGGCCGTCGGTGAACACCATCAGCCCGGAGCCCAGCGGCAGCTCCAGATCGTGGACGGGCCACTCGGCACGACCGGGCAGGAAGCCCAGGGCGGGACCGCCGGGGACCTCGACCCAGGTCAATCCGGAAGGCGAGCGCAGCAGCATCCCCGGGTGCCCGGCCCGCAGCACCTGGGCGCGGCGGTCGCCGGGATGCAACACCAGGCTCGTGACCGTCGCGAAGGTCTGCTTGCCGGTGCGTTCGGCCAGCAGCACTTGCTCGAGCAGCCGCAGTTGCCGTGCGCCGGTGACGCCGCTCAGCACCAGGGTGCGCCAGGCCAGGCGCAGGGCCACGCCGGTCGCCGCCTCGTCCGGGCCGTGGCCAGACACGTCACCGATGACGGCGTGCACCGTGCCGTCCGCGTCCTGCACGACGTCGTAGAAATCGCCGCCGAGCAGTGAATGGGCCCGGCCGGGACGGTAGCGCGCCACGACGTCGACGACCCGCTGTCCCCGCAACAGCGGGGTGGGCAGCAGGCCGCGCTCCAGCCGCGCGTTCTCTTGGGCGCGCATATTGCTCGCCTGCAGGGCCGCGCTGGTGCGCTCGGCCTGCTTGCGCTGGATCGCGTACCGCACGGCGCGCCCGAACAGCTCCGGCTCGACCCGGCCTTTGACCAGATAGTCCTGGGCTCCCGCCGCGACCGCGGCCAACCCGGTCTGCTCCTGATCGAGTCCGGTCATCACCACGATCGCGACCTGGTCGGTGTGCTTGCGGATGCGCTCCACCGCCTCGAGCCCGTTGGCATCGGGCAGATGCAGGTCCAGCAGCACACAGTCGGGCTCGGCCGAGGCGAGGTGCTCGGCGGCCTCCGCCAGCGACCGGACCCAGTCCAGTCGCAGGCCCGGCGCGCCGTCCACCACCAGTTCCTCCACCAGCAGCGCATCCCCCGGATCGTCCTCGATCAAGAGCACCGAAGGTTGCTGCCACGGCCAGTCCGCGCCGACCATCACCTCGGGATCGCCGTCTGTCCCGTCACGCCGCACGGACACCGCCGGTCGCGGGTCCGGTTGTGACGGAACGACTGACACCACTGATGCCGTCGTCGGCGAACACCGACAACCCGGCCTCCGATCCCCAATGGCGGCACCAGCGCACGCCTACTGTCTCAGCGGCCGTTTGCTGGACCGAGAGGCAGGCAAGATCGTATCCGATCCGCCACCCGACCGAGACATGACGGTGTTCACCTGGGCAGAAGCGGAGGCTGGGCGCGAAGGGCGCGGGAAGATCAGACCATGGTGCCCGTCAGTCGTGCGGTGCTCCGCTCGTCGTCCCGGGTCGCGCCGTCACGGCGCGGGGAGCGGACTTCCGCCAAGCTGCGTGCGACGACCGTGGCATGGACCGCGATGACGGCAAGGGAAGCCGAGCCGATCACAGCAAGAAGCACAACCACGACAGATACCGGTCCTTTCGGGTGCGAGCGGGCCGGTTGCCCGCTCGATCGAGTGCCGAGTTCGCGTCCACCGATCCCGGCGGGCGCGTGCTCCGCCTCCAACGTGCCCGCGTCGCTCCGGACCAAACACACCGACCCGGCGGCGCGAACGGGTCGCGCGATCACGCGAGGACGACCTCGGCCGTCGCGCGACCGAAGATCTTGTGGCCGTCGTGCTCGGCGGTGATCGCGACGGTGGCGGTGCGCGTGTCCGCGTCCAGGTGTTTCACCCGGCCCGAGAACTCGATCCGGCCTCCGGCCGCGCCGACGTGCACCGGATTGGTCAGCCGGACGTTGTAGGAGCGCAGGGCCCCGGGGTCGCCCAGCCACGAAGTGAGCAAATCCACACTGAGCCCGATGGTGAACATGCCCTGCGCGACAACCGTTCCCATCCCCATCCTGGCCGCCGCCTCGGTGCTCCAATGGATGGGGTTCGGGTCGCCCGCCACTCCGGCGTAATTGACCAGGTCGCCTTGGCTGACCGTGAGTGTGCGTGGGGGAAGTTCCGCGCCGGGACGCACGGCTTCGAACCGCCGTCCCCGCGGGTTCGCCGATGTGACGGGCGTCTCGCGGGCGGGCTCGCTGCCGTTCCCCACGCGGCGCGGGTCGGGGACCCGGCGCTGCTGCCGGGCCTCCGGGCGTACTCCGTGCATCACCACAGCGTCCAACCAGGCAGGCAAGGCCTCGTCGGCCCGCCCGACCAAGCTGGTCCGAGACGTGAGCACCGGGCGATCGTCCCGGTCCAGGATGGTCTGGCGCAGGACGATGAGGTCGCCGCCGAACGCGTGCCGGAACGAGTCCAGAGACATCTCGAAACCGATCCGGTCGCCGGCCAGAAGCGGACGGTGGAATTCGACCATCTGGTCGGTCTGGATGGTCCGGCTCAGGTCGTAGCCCGGCAGGATCGTGTCGAACACCTCGGCGTAGGCGAGATACCCGGGCACCGCGCCGAAGGTCGGCGGAGCGACCAGGTTGCCGTAGCCGAGGTCGGCCGCGGCGTCCTCCGACCAGTGCGCCGGATGCCGATTGCGCACCGCGCGGGCGTACTCACGGATCTTCTCGCGGGCGACCTCGTAGTGATCGCCGCTGCGATACCGGCGCCCGACCATAGCGGCGGGCACCGCGGCGTCGGCCGCGTCGTTCGCACTCGATGTAGCAGGGATTCTGGACATCGCGGGGGAATCTACCCAAGGAGAGGCGGATTTCCGGTCAGCCCGCATCGCACGCCGTTTCGCGGCAGGAGACGTCCGCGGACCGGGGCGCCTCGGTCGCCGATCGTGGCGGTTCAGCACAGATTCCGCTCGGCGGCCACCACCACGGCGGCGGCCTCGTCCACCGATTGGTGCGCGCTCATCCGCACAACGATGTCGGCTTCGGGCGCTCCCGCCGCCAATTCCCGGCACACCGCGTAGCCCAGATCGAGCAGCGCCGCGGTCACGCCGTCGCCCGCGGTCCGCACGCCGAGCCGCTGTAGATCGGCGAAATAGCCTTTGGTGGCACCGCGCGGAGCGTGCGCACGCGCT
Source organism: Nocardia sp. NPDC004260 (assembly GCF_053603155.1). Classification (NCBI taxonomy): domain Bacteria; kingdom Bacillati; phylum Actinomycetota; class Actinomycetes; order Mycobacteriales; family Nocardiaceae; genus Nocardia; species Nocardia sp. NPDC004260. The sequence continues at coordinate 82,593 of NZ_JBSGEZ010000025.1, forward strand.
TCGGTGACGATGAACGCCGCCGCGACCGCGGAGACGGCCAACGTACAGACGACCAGCACCCCGCACAGCGCGAGCTTCATTTCGTTTCCCATCGAAAGAATTTGTGGTCGGACGGAATTCGGCATGCGACAGCCGACGCAGCCTAGCCGGGCGCCGGGCGCCCCGCCGAAGAGCCCCCGTGCCGGTCGTGCGCGTACCGATCGCGCGCCGCCGGTGGCGCGGACCCGGTCGCTCGCCGTCGCGGAGGGCCTGGTCAGCGCTAGTTTGAGCAGTGGTTCCCTGGGAAGTCGATCGACAGGACCCACGGGACGGGTACAGGCCTTCGGCTGGCCGCGGCCGCGATGCTGTTCGTCGAGCGCGGGAACCTACCCGCAAACCACGTCGCGGTCGTGAGGCGGTCGCGCCGCTCGTCCCCGCGGTCTCGTCGCCGGCCTCCTGCCTGCGGCTCCGTAGGAGAGGAGAGAGATGTCTGGCCCGAACTACACCACCGATGACGCCGGGATCCCGGTCCCCAGCGACGAGCATTCACTGACCGTCGGGCCGGATGGGCCGATCCTGCTGCAGGACTGGTATCTGATCGAGAAGATGGCGGCGTTCAATAGGGAACGCGTGCCCGAGCGCCAGCCGCACGCGAAGGGCGGCGGCGCGTTCGGCGTCTTCGAGGTCACCCACGACGTGAGTGCCTACACCATGGCCGAGGTATTCCAACCGGGGAAGAAGACGGAGATGCTGGCCCGCTTCTCCACCGTCGCGGGAGAGCGCGGCAGCCCCGACACCTGGCGCGATCCCCGCGGGTTCGCGCTGAAGTTCTACACCGGGCAGGGTAACTTCGACATGGTCGCCAACAACACGCCGATCTTCTTCGTGCGCGACCCGATGAAGTTCCAGGACTTCATCCGTTCCCAGAAGCGCCGCGCCGACAACAATCTGCGCGACCACGACATGCAATGGGACTTCTGGACGCTGTCGCCGGAATCCGCGCACCAGGTGACCTGGTTGATGGGTGACCGCGGTATCCCGCGCACGTGGCGGCACATGAACGGATACTCCAGCCACACCTACATGTGGGTGAACGCCTCCGGGGAACGGTTCTGGGTCAAGTACCACTTCAAGACCGATCAAGGCATCGAGTTCTTCACCCAGGACGAAGGCGATCAGATGGCGGCGATGGACACCGACTATCACACCCGCGATCTGTGGGAATCCATCGAAGGCGGCAATTTCCCGAGTTGGACGTTGAAGATGCAGATCATGCCGTTCGACGAGGCGAAGTCCTACCGGTTCAACCCCTTCGACCTGACCAAGGTGTGGCCGCACGGCGACTATCCGCTGATCGACGTCGGCAGGATGACGCTCGACCGCAATCCGGCGGATTACCACACCGAGATCGAGCAGGCGGCATTCGAGCCGAGTAGTTCGGTACCCGGCACCGGGCCGAGCCCGGACAAGATGCTGATGGCCCGCTGGTTCTCCTACCCCGACGCGCACCGGTACCGTATCGGCGCCAATTACAAGGAGCTCCCGGTCAATACACCGCACGCCACCACCGTCCGCTCGTACAGCAAGGATGGCGCGCTGCGGCACCACAACCCGGGTGATCCGGTGTACGTGCCGAACTCGAAGGGCGGCCCGCACGCCGATCCCGCCGTCGCTGGTCCGCCCGCGACGTGGCACACCGACGGCGAACTCGTGCGCTCGGCCTACACGCTGCACCGGGACGACGACGATTGGGGCCAAGCGGGCACCATGGTCCGCGACGTGCTCGACGACGCGGCACGGCAGCGGCTGGTGGACAACATCGTCGGGCACCTGCTGAACGGCGTCAGCGCGCCGGTGCTGGACCGGGCCTTCGAGTACTGGCGCAATGTCGACAAGAATCTCGGCGACCGGGTCGAGGCCGGGGTGCGCGCGAAACAGGACGAACTCGACCCCAAGGCGGCCGGACAAGCGAATCCGGCTCGCTCGTCGGCGCAAGCGAAAGCCTGACGGACGCCAACAAGCGGCCGGTGCCGACCGGCCGCTTGTTCGTTGTCTTTTCGTGATCTATTCGTCGGGTGTCCCGCGCCGGCTCTTCGAGTGTGTGCGGGAGCATGACTCTCCGGATCCAGTGGACCGCAAACACCGTGGTGTTTCGAACGAATTCGAGGCTCGGTGACGTCCCCGTGGTACCGGATGGATCGCACCGGGCCGGCCGACGCAGATCGGAGGACCGCATAATGGCGTTCGACGCCGATATTCGACCTGATCAACGCTCGCGACGCAGTCCGTGGGCCGCCTGGACGATCGCCGCGGTTGGTGTGGCCGCGGCAGCGGTGGTTTCCGCCGCTCCCGCCGCGGCGGAGCCGTCGTCCGCCGGCGAGCCCGATCTCCCGCTGGAGGTTCCCATTCCCGGTGGATTCCGGGGTTTCTCCGAAATCTTGCGATTCGTTCCGCCCGCGCCGCCGGTACCGCAGATGCCGCTCGGTCGACCTGTGCCGCACCACGGCGGGATATCGGCGCCGCATCATGACGGTCGTTCGCTGCCACACGACGGCGGCGCGACCGGTCACACGGCGAAGGGATAGGTTTCGGGCAGTTCCCCGGCTCCCCATCGGGAGGTACGGTCGGTTCCAGTGCGCTGGTCTCATCGATGTGGATCAGCGCGTCGAACTGGTCGGCGCTCCGTGCTCGGAAGCAGGTGGCTGCGCCGCTCGGTTCGCGGCCGGTAGGCGACGCCCGGCGTGGTCACGCACACGATTCGGTTCAAGGAGCGACCCACTTCCTGGCACGTGGACTCGGGAGCGGCGGGCACGGCCACCACGATTCGCGTCGGACCCAGCCACCGCACCGCTCCAGCGCGGCGCGCTCGATCGCGCCGGTAGCGGGGCCGTCGCCGACCAGGAGCATGGTCTGGCCCGCGACGTATCGCCTGATGGGTGCTGTCGGGGCGTAGTCCGTCTTCAGCCCGCGCATGGCCGGAGCGAAGGCGGAGGTACGCCTAACTCGGTTCCATGCGCCCATGTCGAGCCGTCGACGCCCTGGAGATCGCGTGTCGCATCGCCGCCATGTCGGCCGGAGCGCGGCGCTGTGTGGGTGCTCTTCTCCTTCGAGGAGCGCGGAGAGCGAGTCCGATCCCACAGCCGACCGCGATGGCGAACGCCGCCCATTCCGAGCCCGACACCACGGTGACCGGGCCCCAGTCGTGCAGATGGTGCGGCGACACCATCGTCCAGTCGAACGACTCGGTGCGGGTGGGCGCCACCGTCGAGGGGCGCCACAGGATGGCGATCGCCAGAATGCTGCCCGCCGTTCGTGGCTGGATGCAGACCGCGCAATACCCCGCGACGACGGCGAGCGCGGCCGTGACCGCGTTGCGCATGCCGCCTGGTGGGGCAACGGAGGCGAATAGCGCGACCGCCGCGAGCAAACCGGCGCCTATCAGGGGATTCGACGGTCGGATTCGGGTTCCGACCAGATACCCCAGCAGGATCAGGCCCAGCAGGAGCGGCACGCTCCATATCGGTCGCGGACCGTTGCCCACGGCGCTGCCTGTGGCGCTGAGCCCGACCGCGAGGTAGATCGCGATCCCGTCCCGGCGTGGTAGCAGCCAGGCGGCGACGGTCGTGGCCAGCAGGGTGCACAGTGCCGTCACGATCAGCGCGAGACTGCCGTCGCCGTGACGGAAGCGCCACTCCGCGACGGCCAATTCGGTCAGCACGAGCACGATCGCGGCGATGACCGGGCTGAGCGGCAGTTCCGGATAGATCGGTTCCGGCGTGAACCGGTGCCGGGTGACCACCTGGCACGCCAGGATGAGCCCGGCCACCGCCGCCAGCAACCACAGAGGTTGCGTTTCCAACACCGACCACACGTGTGGCTCGGCCGTCGCCCGATGCGGGTTGCCCAGCAGCCCCGACGCCTGCGAGAGCGTGATGATCACGAAGCAGCCGACGGCGCCCAGCACCAAACCCATCGCGGGCACGCGTCGGCCGAGTACGGCCACGCCCGTCGCGCCGAGCAGGATGCCGCTGCCGATCGCGTCGAGGTAGGCGGTGGTCGTCAGGACGTCGGGCGAGGCGCTGTTCGCTTCGACCGTGTGTGTGACCAACAGCAGCGATGTCGCCGCCAGCGCGATCCACCACGCGGTACGCACCCGGGCCAGGCTGACCGCGACCACCGCGGTGACCGCCGCGACCAGCACACCGATCGCTGCCTCCCGCGGCACGCTCAACACCAATCGATTCACCTGATAGGGCGTGCAATGACAGGTCCTGCCGAAGCTGAGCGGCACGACCAGCAACAGCCCGGCCACCGCGGCGGCCAGGAACGCGGTGACGCTTTCCAGTGCTTCACGCCATCGCACCACTCCACAGTCGTACCCAGCCGGGACGAACCGAACATCACCGGCGCCGCGCCGCGCCGAAACTGGTACCAGCAGCACCTGGATACTTGTGTCCCGGTACGGGATGATCTCTGGAATGACCGAAGTCGTCGACGTGCGAGCAGTGCGCAAGGCGCGGCGCGCGGAACTGGGAGCCTTCCTCAAATCCCGGCGAGCCCGTATCTCACCCGAGGATGTCGGCATCCCCACCGGAACGCGTCGACGTACACCGGGGCTCCGTCGCGAAGAAGTCGCCCAATTGTCCGGGATCGGCGTGACCTGGTATACGTGCGTGCAGTGCAGTTAGGGGTATCTATTGCTTAGCCTGGGGTTATGCCTCTGAGTCCGAAGGATTTCCCTGGTTTGGCAGCCGTCATCCAGGCCCGTGTGTCGAAAGTGGGGAAGCATAAGAACGAGCGTTCCCCGAAGGAGCAGATCGCGTGGGGGCGGGGGGAGTGCGCCCAGTTCGGGTGGTCGGTGTGCAAGGTGATTGATGAGGGTGCGGTGGGGGCGACGCGTCATGCGCGTAAGGATCGTCCGGGTCGTGAGGTGCTGCGTCAGGAGTTGGCGGCGATAGCTGCCCGGGTGAAACGGGGTGAGGTGCCTGGGGGTGTGTTGGTCAACTGGTCCTCGTCGCGGGCCAACCGGAAGGTCGGCGACATGGCCGAGCTGCGTGAGTTGTGTGCGGAGTTCAGGGTGTACTGGTATTACGGCGGCGTGCTCTATGACATGAACGATCCCGACGATCGCAAGCGGGTCGCTCAGGACGCTGTCGAGGACGAGCACGCGCCGGAACGAAACCGGTTGGACTCCATGCGGGCTCTCGCGCAGAACTTCGCTGAGGGTAAGCCGCATGGCCCAGAGGTGTTCGGCTTCCAGATCGTTTATCAACGAGGCCGCGCGGTGCGACGGGTGCCGTGCCCTCAGAACGGTCCGATCTTTCGTGAGATGGTCCGGCGTGCGCTGGACATGGAGCCGACGTACCAGATCGGACGTTGGCTGACGAGGGAGGGCGTGCCAGTTCCGAGCCATGACAAGTCCTTTCCGTGCAACCGGTGCTCGGTCAAGGACGGGCGTCGGGTGGTGCGGAAGGTCGATAGGCGATCGTGCGCGTGCCCGAAAACGTGGCGAACGCAATGGGATAGCGACATGGTCAAGCGCGTGCTGTTGAGCGAAGCGGCGGCAGGACTGCGCGTTCATGTCGATGAGAACGGCGAGCGCTTGACGATCAAGGCAGCGTGGGAAGGCCTGATCTCAGTCGAGGAGCATGAGCGACTGAAGATGATCCTGAATGATCCTCGCCGGGGGGCGTCTAACGGGAGTGCACCGAAGTGGTTGCTGTCGGGGCTATTGCGGTGTTGGAAGTGCGACGGGCCGGTTGTGTCGCGGCGCAAGTGGGGTCCCGAAACTCGCTACTACGTGTGCAAGAAGAACAGCTGCACTAGCCGCAAGGCGGAATTGGTCGACGCCCTGGTCGAAGAGGTGGTCTTGCGGCGGCTGGAGGATCCCGCACTGCTCGGTGCTCTGGTTCGCACGGACGAGGACGCCGTGGCTGCGTTGGCGGAGGCACGTGAACTGCGCGTCTCGTATGAGAAGTGGTTGAGCGATGCTATTGACGCGGACCTGTCGCCAGGGGAAATCGCCGTCTATAAAGCGAGGAAGGCGCCGCTGATCGAGGCGGCGGAGCGGAGAGCCCAAGCGGCGCTGCCCATGCCGCACGTCGCTGCTGCGGCAGGCCCGGATGCGCGGGCGAAGTGGCACGATCCGGAGTTGACCCCGTTGGAAGCGAAGCGCGACATCATCCGGTCGCTTGTGCGGGTGACGATTCTGTCCGCCGCGGGAAAACGACGCGGGTTCGGTGTGCCAGCTGGCGTGGACTCGATCGAGATCGAACCACTTGTCTCATGACTCTATCGTGGACTCACACTCAGGTTCCCGGTGCGCCGATCCTCGCCGCACCGACCGGGCCATGTATCGATCCGGGTAGTGAACGCGAACGGTGCAAATGCCGCTATGTGTGCTCGGCCTCAGGAATGGCCTCACTTACGCCCACACCGGGTCTGGCAGCACGCTGGCGGCCGCCGACCAATCTCAGTCAAAACTAGTACTGACAGTAACTGGATACCTGTGGCATGGTGCGGAAGGATCAGAGGATGACCGATGTAGTCGACGTCCGGGCAGTGCGAAAGGCCCGACGCGCGGAATTGGGTGCCTTCCTCAAATCCCGGCGAGCACGTATCTCGCCAGAGGATGTTGGAATTCCGACAGGAACACGTCGGCGAACTCCCGGATTGCGCCGCGAAGAAGTCGCCCAATTATCCGGAATTGGAATAACTTGGTACACTTGGCTTGAACAAGGTCGCGAAATCAACGTTAGTGTGCAGGTTCTGAATTCGGTGGCGCGGACGTTGTCGTTGGATGCGGCGGAGAAGGCGCATTTGTATCGGTTGGCGGATGTGCCGACGGTGCCTTCGGTGGATTCGGGGTCGGCGCTGCCGGAGGAGTTGCAGGTGATCCTGGATCATTTGGAGCCGTTGCCGGGTGTGGTGTTGAGTGCGAGGTATGACGTGTTGGCGCACAACTCTTCGTATGAGGCGTTGTGCCCGGGGTTTCTGGCGGGGGAGCGGAACGTGGCGCGTCGGGTGTTTTTGACTCCGGAGTGCTGTAACGCGTATCGTCATAATTGGGATGATCTGCGGCGGATGGTGGGGTATCTGCGTGGGGCGTATGCGAAGAACCTTGGTGACCCGGGGTGGGAGGAGTTCATTTCGGAGTTGTGTGCGGAGAGTGAGAGTTTCGCGTCGTTGTGGGCGTTGAATGATGTGGCGGTGCCGGTGAGCCGGACGAAGGCGGTGCGGAATTTGGCGGTGGGGGAGTTGGAGATGTTTTTGACGAGTATGTCGTTGCCGTCGGTGCCGAATGCGTGGATGCAGGTGTATACGCCGACCGATGAGGTGGCGTGGGAGAAGTTGCGGGAGTTGTTGGCGATGAGTCCGAAGGAGCGGTCGCGTCCGTGGGCGGAGCATCGGGAGATGTATCACGCGGCAGCGGGGTGAGGGCCACGGTTTGGCCCGGTGCCGTCAGCGATTTGCCGCGCGTGGGCGGACCGGATTGTTCCGGGCTCGCCGGTGGACTGAAGCCGGCGGGACTGGGAACGATCCCGCGGGGTTCGGGACTTCTTTCGCCATGCTTGGTTAGAGGCAATGGGACGCCTCGAGAAGTGCGGGGGTTGGGGGCTGGTCGCCTGGGACTTCAGGTTTCCGGCTCGTCGGTGTGGTCTGTGGCGTAGCCGCCTTGCCACCATCGGCGCAGCACGGCGAGGTGACGTTCGGAGAGCGGACCGGAAAGCCGTTGATGGATCTCGTTGATGTAGGCGAGTTCCTCGTCGGTCCATTCCCGCGAGTGATCGGTGTTCTCACCCATGCCAGGCCGCCTGTGGGAGCTGCTGGTGAGTGGCCTGGGCCGCGGGAAAGGAGCGGACCGTGCACGCGACCTGTCTCGCAACGGTCGAGGCGGATGCCGGAAACCATCCACCAGCTACCGCGATACGGGCATGAAACAGCATGAAGTCACCTCTGTCGTGACGTCTGCAGGTTCTCCCGACATCTATTGAAGCGCACCTTGGTTGCTTCGCGCCACCCTGCGTGTTCGCAGGCAACAGGAGTCGTGCCGGTTGTCACCTACTGAACCGTCACGGGTAAGAGACGGGCTTTGGGCTGTCCTGAGATTCTGTCCGCTGGGTTGTGAGATTCCTACCCGTTGAATGGAAGGATCTCCACCCGTGCCGATGATGTACTCACCGCAGTTTCGTGAGCGTGCTGTAGCTCTGATCCTCGACGAAGGTCGGCGGGTCGCCGATGTTGCCCGCCATCTGGGAGTTGCCGAGGGCTCGCTGTACCGATGGAAGCAGCAGGCCCTCTCGGGATCCAGGAAACGCTATATCAACAAGCAGGACCAGGCCACGCACTCGGATCTGGTGAACCGGAACTTCACCGCAGAGCGGGAGAACCAGCTGTGGTGCACCGACATCACCGAGCATCCGACCCGTGAAGGGAAGGTGTATTGCTGCGCGGTGATCGACGCCTACTCCCGACGCATCGTGGGCTGGGCCATCGACTCCCGCCAGACGGCATCACTGGTACTGGCCGCGCTCGACATGGCCATCGCCGCACGCTCACCCGATCGGACGGTCATCCACAGCGACCACGGCGCTCAATTCACCTCATGGGCCTTCAGCCGTCGCATCACCGAGGCCGGCTTGGTCGGATCGATGGGCCCAATCGGTGACGGCTACGACAACGCGATGATCGAATCTTTCTGGAGCAGAATGCAAATCGAGCTACTCGACCGCAAGAAATGGAAGACCCGCACCGAACTGGCCAACGCGATCTTCGACTACATCGAGACCTGCGGTGTGCCGCCTCGCTGGCCGAGCGCAGCGAAGAATATGGTGCGCATTGACATATCATCTGCACGAGTAGATGATATGATGATGCATATCAACTAGTTGATTATCGCACCATGGTTGACATCGGAGAAACCCCTGACGCGCGACCGGAGATGATCAAGAAAGGACGCGGCTGATGGGTCATTACAAAAGCAACGTTCGCGACCTGGAGTTCAACCTCTTCGAGGTGCTCGATCTGGGGCGGCTTCTGGATGGCGGAGCGTATGGAGACCTGGACTCGGACGCCGTACGCGAGATGCTCCGTGAGGTGCGTCGTTTGGCCGAGGGGCCGCTAGGTGAGTCATATGCGGAGGGCGATCGCAATCCTCCGACGTTCGATCCCCAAACCCATTCGGTCAGGCTTCCGCAACGGTTCAAGGAGTCGTTCCATGCGCTCAAAGCCGGTGGATGGGCCTACCTCGGCGTTGCCGAGGCGCTTGGAGGGCAGCCGATGCCGCGAGCGGTAACGTGGGCGATCACTGAGATGATCGTCAGTGCCCAACCCGCGGCGCACCTGTACAATGCGGGACCGGCCTTCGCCAACATCTTGTACAACAACGGCACCGATGAGCAGAGGAAGTGGGCCGAGATCATCGCCCACCGCTACTGGGGCGCCACGATGGTGCTGACCGAGCCCGACGCCGGTTCCGATGTCGGTGCCGCGCGCACCAAGGCGATCAAGCAAAAGGACGGCACCTGGCACATCGAGGGCGTCAAGCGCTTCATCACCTCTGGTGACTCGGACGACCTCTTCGAGAACATCATGCACCTGGTCCTTGCCCGCCCCGAGGGCGCCAAATCGGGGACCAAGGGCCTGTCGCTGTTTGTTGTGCCGAAGTACCACTTCGATTTCCATACCCAGACCCTCGGCAAGCGCAATGGCGTTTTTGTCACCAATGTCGAAAAAAAGATGGGCCTTAAGGCCTCTGCCACCTGCGAACTGACTTTCGGCGCTCACGGCGTTCCGGCCACAGGATGGCTGGTGGGCGAAGTACACAACGGTATCGCGCAGATGTTCGATATCATCGAGAATGCTCGAATGATGGTAGGCACAAAAGCGATTGGTACTCTCTCCACCGGCTACCTCAACGCTCTCGAATACGCCAAGGCCCGTGTGCAGGGTGCGGATCTGACGCGATTCGCGGACAAGGACGCTCCCCGCGTCGCCATCACCCGCCATCCGGACGTGCGCCGTTCGCTGGCAATGCAGAAGGCGTACGCCGAGGGCCTGCGTGCCGTGTACCTGTACACCGCCGCTCACGGAGATGCCGACATCGCCGAGCTTGTTTCGGATGCGGACGCCGACATCGCGTTCCGCGTGAATGACCTTCTGCTGCCGGTCGTGAAGGGTGTGGGCTCGGAGCGGGCCTACCAGTACCTGACCGAATCCTTGCAGACTATCGGCGGTTCCGGATTTCTGCAGGATTACCCGTTTGAGCAGTATATTCGCGACGCCAAAATCGACACTCTTTACGAGGGCACCACCGCCATCCAGGCGCAGGATTTTCTCTTTCGCAAGATCATCCGCGATCGTGGCACGGCATTTCAGCATCTCACTTCTAAAATTGCGGCTTTCGTCGATCGAGAATCAGCCGATGGTCGACTCAAGCGTGAACGTGCACTGCTGAAAACCGCGTTGGACGACATCAATGCCATGACGATTGCCATGACCGGTTACTGGATCGCCGCTGCGCAGAAGCCCACAGAGCTGTATAAGATCGGCCTCGGCGCGGTGCGGTACCTCCTCGCGGTCGGCGACTTGCTGATCGGCTGGCAACTGCTGTACCACGCCGAGATCGCATTGCGGGCGTTTCCCACAGCCGATAACGAAGATCGCTACTTCTATGAGGGCAAGGTCGCGATTGCTTCCTTCTTTGCCAAGAATGTCTTGCCCGCGCTGACATCCACAAGATCGATATTGGCCGAAATGGATTTGGACCTCATGAAACTAGATGAGGCTGCGTTCTGAATGGCAACTGCGGCAATCCTCCAAACTGGGCCAGCGGGGGAAAGATGACCGACAACAATGACTTGCTCATCGTTGGAAGCTCTGCCCGGAAAAATCCCACGATCATGAGTCCCGCGACCCGCCTGCGTGCGTAATACCGGAGTCCGCTCGTTCTCCCGAATGCCTGGGATGCGGCCAGTGCGGTGCCGACCGCCCGCGCGGGAGCAAGCGCTATCGCCACCACCAGTGCTGGAATCGAATGGTCTCACGGCCTGCCAGCCGGACACTGCATCAGCCGCCGAGACATGATCGTTACCGTCCGCCGCATCATCGATGCTGTCGACTTGTCTGTTACCGTAGATATCTAAAGGGCTACGGTCCCCATCCGGTCGACGTCGAAGAGACCGTCGAACAGATCATTGACGCCGATGCTGGTGGTATCAACCTCGAGGCCTCCCGCTCGTCCGACCAGCTTCTGTACAACCCGGGTGAGCAGGCCGCCCGCATCCGCGCGGCACGCTGCGGTGGCAGAACGAACCAGTGCACCGGACCTCGCCATCAACGCCCGAACCAACGTCTATTTCAGCCCCAAACACTCGGACCGAGACCCTTTTAGGGGTTCCGGTAGTAATCGCGCGGAAAACAACACGTATGGCTGGACCAGTAGCGATAGCGTGTTGTTGGTGTCCGGTTCCCCTTCCAGGGGGCACGCGAACTTCGTAGTGTCGACGTCCCGGCCCGGACGTTCCAGGACCGGAGACGGCGGTTCGCCAAGTTGTTGCCGAAGTCGCGGCGGCTGCGGCCGGCCGAGAACGGGTGTCGTGTTTACCAGTAGACCTGTCAGCCATGAGCGTGGTGATCATGCCGGGTGCGGCGGGAGGTGGTTACGGTCACCGTGATAAATGCCCAGTAGCGGGTAACCGTTAACTGTCGGACCGGTCATCGAGGATGACGGTTCGTTACCGGCCATCCGAATGGCGGAATTGCAATCTCTGCCGAAACCTCAGCCGATCCGAGCATCGGCCCGGAGACATCTATGGTTACCACCTGCAGCGGCGAGCCCGATCCCACCGCCAACAACAGTGGGTCCCCAGAGCGCCCGGTCGATGATGCTGCGCACGCCTGGATACCGTCGGCGTGCGGACTCGACGCGCAAATGGCACCGCTACGGATACCGGCGCTTGTGCTCGGTGTCGTGTTACTCGCCCTCGGCGTCGTCGCACTGGGCCCGATGCGTGCGTGGTCGCGTGACTACGGCGCGCCGCTGGTGGTAATCGCTTACCTGCAATATCTGGGCGTGGCCGCGACCGTGGCATGGTGGGGACTGCGTAAGGCCGGCCGCCACCGGGATTCGTCTCGGCGGGGTAGAGCACCCGACGAGGGCACCGGCCATCACACCGCTGGGCCGGGGCCCAAACCGATGACCGGCACCGATCGACGATTCGACCGGGCGCGGTCAGCTGCTGAGACGGGCACACGTAACCGCGATAAGGCCCGGCCGTGGGGGTGATCGTCGCGATCATCACCTCGCCGCGCCCAACAACAAGTGTTCCGCCGGATGCAGCGCCGCACTATGACCGAGGCCGAAGGCCTGAACCTATACTCAGAACACGACCACCCCACCCCACCGACAGGCACTCGATTTCGTTCGAAACCGGAAAGTTCGCAGTTCAGACCGTCGCGGTACCGGCCCGCAAGTGCGCGACGGTCTCCCGGCTGACACCGAACTCCTTGGCCAACGCCGCTTCGGTATCGGACTCTATCGAGGTTCCGGTAGTATTCGCCGAATTTCGGGCGAACATGGCGTATTCGCTGGTCAGCGGTGTGGAAGATGAGCGAAACCCCCGGACCGGAATCTGCCAATTCGGGGGTTGTCGCGAGCTGGCGAACCGTGCTGGTGTCAGCGCGAGGAGGAGCTCAGGTAGCGGTGGAGTTGTTCCAGCTCGTCCGGCTCCTGGGTGACACGCTGGAAATGAGGCACCGCCGCTGCCACCGCCAAGTCCTCGGCTGAGGCCTCAGCGGTCACGTGTCTCGAAGCTGCCGCCGCACCGATAGGTGGCGCGGGCCACCGCCCGGTTTCTGGGCGCCGTCGTGCCGCTGATCAGTGCGGTGTCCAGCTGCCCGGGAAGGAATCCCTGCGGGCACACCCACACCGCCGCGCCGTGATCGTGCGGGTCGTAGCTGTCGTAGAGCACCGTTACCCCGGCCAACCTCGACGGCCATCAACGACCGGGTCGCGCCGAATACCACCGGATCAGGAGTCAGGTCCCGGAACGTCGCGGTCGCTTCTCTTCCGGAGCGGTGATCGAGCGTCCCACCAGCCCGCCCAAACATTCGCGAGTGTGCTCATCGACGATCCACACGTCTTCACCGGCCGCCAGAGCAAGGGCGATCAAGAAGCTACTGCCGGAACCCCATGTCTGCCGGCCGGTGACCGGGGGTTGTCGATGCACACGAAAGGTCGGCGGGGGTTCATGGGGTAGGCAGTGGCTCGCCGGTCTCGAGCAGTGTCTTGAGGCTCGACAAGATTAGTGGCCAAGCCTGGCTACACATCGCGAGCATCGTACTATCGTCGCCGAAGCCGCTGTGGGTCACTGCAAGCCGGACCATCTGACCGATCTCTTCGATCTCGAATGTCACATGTGTACGAGGCTCATTCTGAAGTTTCGCGAGGACATCAGTCGGCACTCCCACCGCCTCGGCCCACTCTTTCGTAAAGGCGTGCCAGGTGTACGAGAGCCGATGGCCTTGATCGGACACAAGAACATGTTGGCCCGGAGCATCGGTCTTGCAACCATTTTCCATCCACACCATGGCGGATTCCGCAGTCCAGTCGGTCTCGAATGTCACGCCCCAATACTGTGTCGTCAAGCGCGGCTCGGTGAGAGCCTCCCACAAACGCTCGGATGTCGTCTTCATGTAGAAGGTGTAGGTCAGAGCACCGTACGTGGAAGACCTTGTCATTATGGAACCCTTTGTTCTGATATGAATCGGTGACAGAGTGCCTGGTTGCTGCTCAAGGCTTGTGTCGATCGTCGCCAACCCTATGTCAGTGTTGCGTCTGCGCCTGTTGGCTTGAACGTGTTGGCGGCGTCGAGATGCTTGTTTATGCAGCCTTTCAGCTGCATAAATTTATGCAGCCGAAAGGCTGCATGTCAAGTGCCCGACTCAGCAGGGGGCGGTGTGGATTCTCCAGCAGTCTTCTGGTATAGGCCGTCGCCGCGCGAAACCGGCATCGCCGACCACGAGGGATATCGAACCCGGGTGGGTTCGGCGCAGGAACAGCCCACCCGGCGCGGACGGAGAAAGGAAGCCAGGGAAGGCCAGGGTTCCCGGCCCCCGTTCGCCATCCAACCCGACCGCCGCAGGCTGACAAGCTGCGCGCCCGCGCAGCCGGCGGGGAATCGAAAGCTGCGCTGGCCAAGGAGTTCGGAGTCAGCCGTGAAACCGTCTACGCCTACCTGCGGGCGCCGGTGAGCTGATCAGTTCGTCGTCGGTTAGAACTCTGGCCGCATTCCCGGAGGCAGCGAGGCGTCGAACTCTGCCTTCGGCCGGATACGGATCTGTCCTATCGTGGGACAGGACCAGCCCGGCTGTCCGGGCTCGGGGCCCCAGTCATCGACCCACCACCGCATGAGGCTGAGCACGCTCTCAATGGACCTGCTGTCGGGCCAGGTCGCGAACTGCATCCCGAACTTGCGCAGCGCGAAGATGCAGTCGTGGACGTAGTCCAGGCCTGCCAGCACCTCGCGGGCCTCCGGCTCGGTGCTGGTGACGGTGCACCGATTGTGTCCTGCCCGGCCTCCGCTGTGCGACATCTCGTCCGGTTCCCGGAACGGCACGCACCAAGGTCGCGCTCTGGTCCGGCGTGGTCCCTTCGATCGACCTGAAGTGGAGCATATGGCGCAGGTCCTCGCGCATTGTCTTGGCGCGCTTGTCAACGGACATTGGGACTTGGCTCAGGCACAAAGTTGTTGGTGGCGTTGCTGATCGGTGTCATACGTTGAGTAGCAGGCGGCGGCGCAAGAGATCGAAGTTGGCCCGGCCGTACATGGCTCTTTTGAGTGCCTTCAATTTCGTGACGGTGCCCTCGACGGCGCCGCTGCTCCAGGGAAGGGTGAGTCCATTGCGGACGGCGTCGTAGTCCTTGAGCAGGCCGGCGGCGAATCCTTGGAGTTGGGTGACGTCGCTGGCCTGGGCTGCGGCGTTCAGGCATCCAGGTGCTGGCCGCGGCGGTGGCGTAGCATCCCGCCGAAGTCACTGACCAGTTGATCGACGCTGCGCAGGACCTCGCAGCGGTCCAGGATCTGGGCCAGGTCGGCTTGTTCGGACTCGGTGCGCTTGTGAGCCGGGCGGATGATCCAGCCGGTGACCTGCCGCGGTTTGGGTGTCGTGACCGGTGTCGCGGTCGGTGGTGTGGTGCCGTCCCGCCAAGTCTGCAGCAGTCGACGAACCTGGCGTTCGCTGCCCCGGTAGCCGCGCTCGCGCAGTTCATCAGCCAGAGTGGCGGCGTTGGTGCACCCTTGCTGCCAGCGTTCGGCCAGGTAGGCGGTGTGTGCGTCGAGTGCGCTGCCGCGTATGAGTGAACCGTCCTGGACTGGCTGGAGACTCCTGATATAGCAAGGGAGACTGTCAGCCATGGCGGCACCACGGAAGTTCGACGAGGAGACTCGCGC